>JBBSAR010000370.1:0-4774 GCA_038252125.1 Desulfatiglandales bacterium | reverse complement strand
CCTGAAAAGAATGTCCGCATGCAAACCTATTTATGAGGAATTTCCGGGCTGGAATGACGACATTTCAGGAGCAAGAAGTCTGGATCAGCTTCCTAAGGAGGCCCGGGCCTATATCGAGGCTATTGAATCGCTTGCGGGCACTCCCGCCTCCATCATTTCGGTGGGTCCGGGTCGCGAGGAGACGATTGTTGTTAATTATCCTTCGTGAGAGATTCCCTGCATGAGCGATGAAACCTATGATGTGATTGTCGTCGGCGCCGGGCACGCCGGCTGCGAAGCGGCCCTGGCCGTGGCCAGAATGGGGCACTCGGCCCTCCTTTTGACCATCAATCTGGACCATATAGCGGCCATGAGCTGCAATCCCGCCATCGGTGGGCTGGCCAAGGGCCATCTTGTGAAAGAAATCGACGCCCTTGGCGGAGAAATGGCGAGGAATGCGGACCAGACGGGGATCCAGTTCAGACGTCTCAACACGCGCAAAGGTCTGGCCGTTCAGGGTTCGCGTTCTCAGAATGATCGGGACCTCTACCGACGGTGCATGAAAACCGTGGTGGAATCGCAGCCACGCCTGCACATCCGTCAGGGCATGGCCGACAGACTCCTGATCAAGGATGGGAAGGTGTATGGCGTCGAGACCAGCATCCGGGAGAGATTTCCGAGTAAAGCGGTTATTTTAACGACCGGCACCTTCCTGCGGGGACTGATCCATATCGGCCTGGATCATTTTCCTGCCGGTCGCATGGGGGATCCCCCCTCCACAAGCCTGCCGAAACAGCTTGTTGAACTCGGCTTTGAGGTGGGAAGACTGAAGACGGGCACTACCCCCCGTTTAAATGGAAATACGATTGATTATGAAGGCCTTGAAGCGCAGCACGGAGATGAAAATCCAAGGCCTTTTTCCTTTACAACCCAAGAAATTCCGTTGCCCCAGGTCCCCTGTCATGTCACCTATACCAACGGGCATACACACGAGATCATCAAAGAAGGTCTGGACCGCTCGCCCCTGTACAGCGGGATTATCAAAGGCATAGGCGCCCGGTATTGTCCCTCCATTGAGGACAAGATCGTCCGGTTTGCCCAGAGGGAGCGACACCAGATCTTCCTGGAACCGGAGGGCCTTTATACGGCTGAAGTCTATCCCAACGGGTTGGCCACCAGCCTTCCCATCGACATCCAGACCCGGATGATTCGTTCCATACCCGGCCTGGAACGGGCTGAAATCGCAAGACCCGGTTATGCCATTGAATATGATTATGTCAATCCGGTTCAGCTCAAACCCACACAGGAAACCAAATTGATCGAAGGTCTGTACCATGCGGGGCAAATAAACGGAACATCGGGCTATGAAGAGGCGGCCGCACAGGGTCTCATGGCCGGGATCAATGCCGTTTTGAAAATCAGGGGAGAGGACCCCCTTATCCTTTCCAGGTCGGAAGCTTATATCGGTGTACTGATTGACGATATTATCACAAAAGGGGTCATGGAGCCCTATCGTATGTTTACATCGAGGGCGGAATACCGGCTGCTCTTGCGGGAAGACAATGCTGATTTCAGGCTGAGAGACAGGGGGCATGCTCTTGGGCTGGTTTCGGAGGATGTCTACAGGGAGTTTTGCGGAAAAAGGGAAGATGTGGAAAACCTGATGGTTCGCTTAAAGGGATTTAAACTCAAACCCACAGGCGATATTTTGGAGAAGTTGAAAAGATTGGGGACGGCGCCCATCAAGACGGCCATTTCCCTGGAGCAGATCCTCAAACGGAGTGAAATGTTTTTTGAGCATCTGACCGTTTTCGATCCCGGGCTCTCGGAAATACCCCCACAGATAGCCGAGGAAGTAGAAACCCGGATTAAATATGAAGGTTACATCTATCGGCAGCAGCTTCAGGTGGAAAAAACAGCGAGGATGGAAGAAGCGGAGATTCCTGTCGGAATCGATTATTACGGCATACACGGACTGACTACGGAGGTCAGGGAAAAACTCACCAGAATCAGGCCGATCTCTCTGGGACAGGCCTCAAGGATTTCAGGTATCACGCCTGCTGCAATCATGGCGATTCAGATCCATTTAAAGACCAAAGGAAAAGAGGAGTAATGGTTCAGCTGAACCCACAATCCAAACCCCGGGAATTTGAATAAGATGCGAAAAATAATTCCTTTTTCGAGTCTTTCAGAAATTCTACATGGCTTTCTTGTGGCTATCCTTTTCTTGGCGCTCTTTGGTTGCGGCAATGATCCTGTCGCGAAAAGCGAGGAGGGCGGGGTCGTTGAGAGGCACATCAAAGAGGTTGAACTCCGCTCCGTTGGAACGCTGGTTCCGAAAGGCGAAATCTCCTATGTGGGGGTTTTGACCGCTTTTCACAAGGTGAATGTCTCAAGCGAAATCGGGGGAGTCATTGAGAAACTTCTTTTTGAAAAGGGTGACAGGGTCAAGGAAGGAGACCTTCTCGCGGAGGTGGGGACCAGCAGCGCCGGCCTTCAGGTACGCGAAGCGGAGGCCGGCGTAGAGGTGGTTAAAAGTCGTTTGAAAACCATGGAAAAGGGCAGCAGGCCTCAGGAGATACAGATCGCGGAGGCGGGTGTTGAGGAGGCGGAAGCCGCTTTGTTGGAAGCGGAAAAGACATTCAAGAGGATCGAGCAGCTCCACGGCATCAACGCTATTTCCGGGAGTGAATACGATGCAGCGGAAAAACAGGCGGCAATGGCGAAAGCAAGGATGGAATCGGCAAAGCAAAGGCTGACACTATCTCTTCAGGGGCCTCGCATCGAGGATATCCATACGGCTCGCGCCAATCTTCGGCAGGCGGAGGCGGGGCTTGCCCTGAAAAATGATATCTTCAAAAAGTCGATGATTCATGCCCCTTGCAGTGGCATCATTGCCTTTCGAGAAGTGGAGAAAGGGGAAATTGTCCCGCCGGGCGCCATCATCACCCGGATCATCGACCTGCAACAGATAAAGATAAAGGTCTCCCTTGGCGAAAAAGATATCTATGCCTTGAGAGAAACTAAGCGGTTTGACTTTACTGTGGACGCCATTCCGGGAGAAACATTTTCCTGTAAACTCCTTTTCCTTTCCCCGACTGCCAATCCTGTAACCAGATCTTTTCCTGCGGAATTTGCCGTGGACGATCGCGATCCCCGTATGGCCGACGGGATGACCGTCAGGTTCGAGCTTCCCGCCGTAGCCCACGGCAGAAAGATCAAGATCCCCTCCGCGTGGCTCGCCGAAGAAGGGGGGAAAACAGGCGTGTATCTGGTGGATGATGGAAAAGCCGTCTTTAGGGAAGTGAACCTGGGCGCCTATTACGATAACAGGGTGGAAATCCTGTCGGGCCTCAGGGAGGATGAGCGGGTGATTATCAATCCTTCCGGGCTTACAAGCGGCGATTCCGTCCACGTTCAGGCCGACTGAATTCAATAGGACGCAAAAATGAGGGAGATCGGTTAGTCCATGGCAGTATACCATCTGGGAATTTACGCCGGCCATGATACGGGTGTGGCAGTGGTGGATGAAAATCTCGATATCGTACATCTTTTCGAGGAGGAGCGGTTTAACGGCGAAAAGATGACCTACTTCAATCCCTACTTCGCCCTCAAAGAGATAATCAGAAGTCGCCTGAAGCATTTCAGAACCATCACCTTCGGGTTCAATCCGGACGAGACGCAGGCCGATTTTCTGAAAAAATTCGTCTGTTTCCAGAAAGTGCGCAGTGAAGAGATCCTGGCCTATCTCTCCGAAAAAGTGACCTGGGACGAGGTGCTCTTTACAGGACATCACGATTGCCACGCAGCAGGGTCCTTTTTCCCATCGGGTTTTGACAACGCCTTGATCATGGTGGCCGATGGAACGGGCGAATCGGAGTCCACATCTTTTTATGAAGGAAAAGAGCGCACCATCTCCAGGATATCCAGCGAACGCACGAACGATTTTTCCCTGGGCATCCTTTATCAGTACTTTACGGAATGGCTTGGGTACAGGACGCACAACACCTCCCAGCATTGCGGAAAAATCATGGGGCTGGCCAGTTACGGAAGGCCTGTTTACAGGGAGCGTATTTTAGAGATGCTTCGCTGGGAAAAGGCCGGATACCGGTGGCCCGGGGGATCGCTCCTGGAAACCAGAGAAAAAATCGCCGAGGCCTTCGGTCTTCCCCGGCCGAGGCCCGCAAAAAGCTTCACCAGGGAACAGGCTGATGTGGCCTGCAGCATTCAAGCGGCGCTTGAAGAGATGATCCTCGAAAAGCTTGAAGCCGTAAAAGAACAGCATCCTTTTCGACATCTCTGCTTCTCCGGTGGCGTCGCCATGAACAGCCTTCTGAATTACCGGATTCTCAAATCCGGAATCTGCGACGATATCTTCGTGCAACCCCTCTCGTCGGACCGGGGGATAGCCCTGGGCGCCGCCATGGCTTCGGCGGCAAGGTTCAAAAACTTCCGTTCCACCGCGGCACGGTACAAAATCCAGAATGTCTATACAGGCTATGGAGAGGTGTCTCCACAGGCGGAACTGGACAGGGTCATCAGGGAATACGACCTTCCCGTCTTTGTGGAGCGACGGGACGTTTCACCCGGGGAGATCGCGGAATTTCTGGATGCCGGACAGATCCTGGCCCTCTTCCAGGGAAAACAGGAAATCGGCCCGAGGGCGCTGGGAAATCGCTCCATTATGGCCGCGCCCACCGTCGCATCGCGGGACAGGACCAATGAGCGGATTAAATACCGGGAACCCTGGCGCCCCTTCGCCCCCACCATCCTGGAGGAAGAGGTGGGCCGTTAT
>JBBSAR010000369.1:0-4815 GCA_038252125.1 Desulfatiglandales bacterium | reverse complement strand
GTAGCGCCCAGCGCCCAGTCCGATCCGGATATGTATTTGAGGATCGTTGAAAAGAGGGATGACGGTATTGTGGTACGGGGGGCCAAGGCCCACCAGACAGGGTCCCTCTCTTCCCATGAAATCATCGTGTTGCCTACCCGTGCCATGAGGAAAGGGGATGAGGATTACGCGGTCTCTTTCGCCATTCCGCAGGACACCCCGGGTCTTATCCATGTGGTCGGTAGATCCACGTTGGATATGCGTGAACTGGATGGTTGCGATATGGGCAATGTGCACTATTCCAAGTACTGTCCCACGCTGATTTTCAATGATGTTTTTGTTCCCTGGGACAGGGTTTTCATGTGTGGTGAAACCGAGTTTGCCGTGGACATGGTGGTCAAATTCTCCTCCTTTCATCGACAGAGTCATGGGGGATGCAAGTCGGGGAAGATCGACTGCATGATCGGAGCCGCCCTGTCCATGATGGACTACAACGGGACCAGCAAGGTCGGCCACCACAAGCAGAAAGTTATCGACATGATCCATCGGGCGGAGACACTGTATGGATGTTGTCTGGCGTCTTCTTATGAGGGTTCGCAACAACCTTCGGGCACGTATTTCATCGATACGGTGCTGGCAAACGCCTCCAAGATTCACGAAGGCAAGGAACTCTCGGAAGCCATTCGGCTCATGGTGGACATCAGCGGCGGTTTTGTGGCCGATATGCCCTCGGACCGGGATTTTGAAAATTCGGAAGTCGGCGCTCTTCTGAAAAAGTACATGAAAGGGGCCGAGGGCGTGCCGGTGGAAAACCGGATCAAGATGTTCCGGCTGGTGGAGAAAATGGCCTTGGAGAGTGCGGATACCGTCTCGGACATCCATGGAGGCGGGTCTCCGGAGGCCCATCGCGTAACCATTTTGCGGGAGAGCGATCTGGAATCGAAAAAGAAGGCGGCCAGGCGTCTCGCGGGAATTGATGCCTGATTTTTTTGTAGTTGAACCTTGACCCAAAGCGCATTTTTCCATATATAGCGGAACATGGAAAGTGCGCTTTGTGATATTGGGTTTCAGGAAGAAAGAAACATGACAAAACAGCATGATGTGATCATTATCGGCGCGGGCGTTGTGGGCAATGCTATCGCCAGGGAGCTTTCCCGCTTCGATCTGGACGTGGCGGTGGTTGAAAAGGAACTGGATGTCGCCATGGGAACCAGTTCCAGGAACAGCGGCGTGGTCCATTCCGGGATTCACTATAAACCAGGAACCCTAAGGGCAAGGCTCAATGTGGATGGCAATGCCATGATGACGGACCTATGCCGGGAACTGAAGGTGAAGATCCAATACATCGGAAAATTGACCGTGGCCCAGGATGATGCCGATGTAAAAGAGCTGGAGAGGCTGAAAGAACAGGGAGAGACCAACGGGGTGCCCGGTTTGGAGATCCTTGATGCCGGGAAAATGCAGCAGCGACAGACTGGTGTCGGGGGTATAAAGGCTTTGTGGTCTCCCACAACAGGCATTATCTGCCCCTATGGTTTGACCATCGCCCTCGCTGAAAACGCCGCGGCCAACGGCGTCACCTTCTACCTCGGGCGTTCCGTGCAAGCGTTATCGCGGGTGGACGGCCAATTTTTCCTGACTGCCTCTACGGGCGAACATTTTACCGCGCCCATCGTGATTAATGCGGCCGGCCTTTATGCCGATCGGATCTGTCGCATGCTGGGGATTGAGGCGTATCGCATTTACCCCTGCCGGGGAGAATATCTGATTTTAGACAAACGTCTTGAAGGCAGCCTGTCGGTCCTGGTCTATCCCGCGCCACGAAAAGGAAAGGCCGGATTGGGGATTCACCTGACCAACACGGTGGATGGAAATATTCTGATAGGTCCCAGCAACGAGTATGTGGGCGCAGCCAATGACTATGCCTGTACGGCGGAGATTATGGCACAGCTTAAAAAGGAAGGTCATGAACTGCTTCCCGGACTGTCTACCGCGGATTTCATACGCAATTTCTCGGGTCTGCGTCCCAAACAGGTCCCGCCGGAGGTGGGCGGTTTTAAGGATTTTGTTATTGAAAGCCGAGAGGATTTCCCCGGGTTCATCAACCTGGTGGGGATAGAAAGTCCCGGGTTGACCTGCTCGCCGGCCATCGCTGTTATGGTCCGTGAGATGGTGGCAGAGAGAATGCCGATTGCACCCGGGAAGGCTTTTATATCGGAGAGGCCGGGATTTTCTGGGTTTTTTTCGGAGCGATCAGCCGAGGAAAAAGCCGATCTGGTGGCGCAAAATCCGGACTACGGGGAGATCGTCTGTCGGTGCGAACAGATTACGAAGAAAGAAGTGCTTGATGCCATTCAAAATCCATTGGGCGTAAGGACTATTGCCGGTATCAAATACCGGTCGCGGGCCATGATGGGAAGGTGCCAGGGAGGATTCTGCATGCCCCGCATTGTTCAGATCCTGAAAAAAGAGTTCGGTTATCGACCGGAGGATTTTCTCTTGTTCAGTGAGGATTCGCCTCTTTTTTCGGGGCGCATTAGAGAGGAAAGAGCCCATGCATAAGATGAAACGAGATCTGGTGATCATCGGCGGAGGACCGGCAGGAATGGCCGCGGGCATTGCCGCCAAAAAAAACGGGTGCCGCGATGTGGTTGTCATCGAGCGGGATAAAAGGCTGGGAGGCATCTTGAATCAGTGCATTCACGACGGCTTCGGGCTGCACCGGTTCGGGGAGGCCCTGACCGGCCCGGAGTATGCCCAGCGGTATATGGACGAATGCAATGATCTGGGTATTGAGGTCATGCTGGGAACGATCGTGTTGTCCATGGATAAAAACCGCGGCCTTCAGGTGAGTTCGAGAAAGGGGTTCTTTCAAATAGATGCGGGCGCTATCGTGCTGGCCATGGGGTGCCGTGAGCGGACCGCCGGAGCGATTTCGCTTCCGGGGACACGTCCCGCCGGAATCTATACGGCCGGGGCCGCGCAAAACATGATCAATCTGCGGAACATCATGGTGGGGAAAAGGGCGGTTATCCTGGGTTCCGGGGATATCGGCATGATCATGGCCAGGAGAATGATTCTTGAAGGGGCGGCCGTAGAGGCGGTATTTGAAATCCTTCCCTATCCCAGCGGGTTGCAACGAAACATCCAGCAGTGTCTGAACGATTACGGCATACCGCTTTTCCTCAGCACCACCGTCACCGAAGTCCACGGTACGGATCGACTGTCCGGGGTTACCGTGGCACAGGTGGACGAAAGAAGGCAACCCATTGCCGGAACCAGCCGCTTTGTTCCCTGCGATACGCTCCTCCTTTCCATAGGGCTGATTCCGGAAAACGAACTGACCCGCCAGGCCTCCATAGCCATTGCCCCGAGGACCAGCGGCGCCCTCGTGAACGACGCCCTGATGACCAGTATTCCGGGAATTTTTTCCTGCGGCAATGTACTTCACGTGCATGACCTGGTGGACTGGGTTTCGGAAGAAGCCTCCCGGGCGGGTACGTTCGCAGCTGCGTATCTGGATGGGGATATGCCGTCCAGAAAGACTCCCATAAAGATCGAGGCGGGCAGGGGAGTGGGCTACGTGATGCCCCAGGAAGCGAGTGGACTGAAAGATTTTACCATTTCTCTGAGAGTTTCCGAGCCCGGCCGGGATCAGTACGTAGCGATTCGGGATCATGGCCGTAAGATCGTTCGAAAGAAGAAGGTCTGTCTGCATCCGGCGGAAATGGTCCATATTGAAGTGAAGGCGGACAAACTGGATTCCGCCGAAGTTCTGGAGGTGGGAATCGAATGAACAAGAAGGAATTGATCTGCATCGTCTGCCCTAACGGATGCCTGCTTGAGGCGGAGATCGAAGAAAAAGATGGACTCAAGGTGGGAGAGGTAACCGGAAATCTGTGTGAGAAAGGACCGGTCTGGGCCCAGCAGGAACTGATAAACCCTGTTCGGACCATCGCCAGCAACGTGCTGGTGGAGGGGGGGGATTTCGACCTGGTGAGCGTTCGTACGGACAGGGCTGTCCCCAAAGGCAAGATCATGGATGTCATGGCGGCCGTAAAGGCAATTCAGATTGCCGCGCCTGTAAAGATCGGGGATATATTAATAAAGAATCCGGCCGGAACAGACTGCAACATTATTGCCACGAGACATGTGAACGCCGCGTGAGGCGGATTTAGGTCTTTCCCCCTTCCTGCTGGAGTTCCACGGTGACGCCGTCGGCCGCTGCTCCCGCCTCAAGAATGATCATGCGCACGCGCCCGATAGCCACCAGCCTTCCCCGGTCGTCTTGTACGCGCCCTTCCCAGACATGTGATCGCCTTCCTATAACCAGGGGTCTTACGGTGCAGCGAAGGGCGCCTGACCGGGCTGCCCTGAGAAAAGAGGTGTTGTTTTCCAGGCCGACGGCGCTTTTCCCCTCGGCAAATACGTTCAAGGCGGAAGCGGTGCTGCACGACGTTTCTATCATGCCGGCATAGACGCCTCCATGCACCAGTCCGTAGGGTTGCAGGTGGTGCTCATCGATGACCAGTTCCGAGACGAATTCCTCTTCCGTAGCTTTTACAAAGCGAAGCCCCATGGCATTGTTGTAGCCCCCCAGGTTCCGGTTGATCATCTCCAGTACATCTTCAGGAAATTCAGGCATATCTCTTCCTTAAAAGATCCGGGCGGCTTCTTTGAGCAGTTCACGGGTAGAGGAACTGAACCAGCAGTCCAGGAATTCCTTGCTCTTTTGCGCCATGTTTGTTTCGTACCGGAGCCGAATCGGTTCTATCCGGTTGCATTTCATGGTGGCCATGGCCGGTCCGGGGAGTTCCGCCAGCTTCAGGGCTTCCT
>JBBSAR010000368.1:0-4819 GCA_038252125.1 Desulfatiglandales bacterium | reverse complement strand
GCCGCAATTTCATCCCCCACATAGCGCACCTTGTCAGTACAGAAAACGGTTTCATCGTAACGGGCAGGGCTCATGCCGTAGTTTACCGTGCCGATCTCTTTTGCCGTGATCACTCGCTTTACACCCGGGAGCTTTTCGGCTTTGGAGGTGTCGATGTTCAGAATTTTCGCATGGGCATAAGGGCTCTGCAGGAGCGCTCCATACAGCATGTTGGGCAGTTTCAGGTCATCGATATATTTGGCGCGTCCCGTGGCCTTGTCAGGGGCGTCCAGTCTGCGCGCCCGACTGTTGATCACATCATATTCGCTCATAGTGTTTTTCTCCTCATGGAAGGCTATTGCCCTGTTGTTGCCTTTTCGCTTACGTCCTTGATGGCCTCAACGATTTTTTGGTATCCGGTGCACCGGCACAGATTCCCCGAAATGGCCGTGCGAATTTCCAGCTCGGTGGGTTTGGGGTTCGATTCCAGCAGACTCTTTCCGGAAAGGATCATCCCGGGGCTGCAGAACCCGCACTGAATGGCTCCGTGCTCCACAAAGGCATCCTGAATCGGATGAAGTCCCTCGTCCGTTGCAACGCCTTCGATAGTGGTAATCTTTTTTCCATTGGCCTGGACCGCCAGGACAAGACAGGAATTTACCGGTTTTCCATCCATGATGACCGTGCAGGAACCACAGTCCCCCACTTCACAACCTTTCTTTGTTCCGGTCAACTCCAGGTCATTGCGAATCAGGTCCACCAGGGTTTGATTGGGGCTCACGGCCAACTCATATTCTTTATCGTTAATGGTCACGCTGATGAGTTTTTTCATTCCAGATCTCCTTATAGATTAACCGGCGTTTGCTTCTTGAAACGCCATATTCAGGGCGCGTTTCGTCAACACCGCCACCATGGCCTTCTTGTAATCCGCGGAGGCCCTGAAATCATCAATGGGTTTGCTGTCTCCTGCCGCGGCTTCCCCAGCCATTTCAAAAAGCGCTTCATTCGGTTTTTCACCGATCAGAACCTTCTCCGCGGAGGGGGAGTGAAGGGGTGTTGGCGCCACCGAACCAAGGAAAATACGGGCCGTTTTAATGGAACCATCCGCAGCAAGGGCGAGATAAGCGGCCGCGTTGGTCAGGGATATTTCGAGGGTCTTCCTGACGCCCAATTTGAAATATCCGGCGCCCGAACCCGTGGGGGGCTTTTCGAGAATAATCTGCGTCAACAGTTCATCCGGCTCCATAACGGTTTGTCCGGGCCCCTTAAAAAAATCGGTTAATGCGACAACCCTTTCACCTGAAGATTTTGCAAGCACGACCTTGGCGCCGTATGCCAGGAGGGCAGGCGGAAAATCCGCGGCCGGTCTCGCTGAAACCAGGTTTCCGGCTATGGTGGCAAGGTTTCGAATGAGAGGAGATCCCAGGGAAGCGGCCCCTTTGCAGAGGGCGCTGAAGGGCTTCTGAAGGATTTCCGACTGGGCTATTTCCGAGGCGGTGAGGCATGCCCCGATCCTTATGGTTCCGTTTACGGAATCCAGCCCTTTCAGATCCGCGATCCCCGACAGGGAGACCACATGGGCCGGGCTCAGCACCTTCTTTTTCATGTTGACTATGAGATCCGTGCCGCCGGCCAGGAGTTTGGCGTTCCGGCCCAGTTCGCCCAGAATCCGGCAGGCTTCATCCACCGTCAAAGGCTCATGGTAATCAAATTTTGGTAAAAGCATTCCTTTTCTCCTTTTGCAGAAAAAACCTCGACTCCATTGAACTGCTGAATACGTGTGAACTGAATTTTGTCTTTATTTTCCATCCGGGGGATAGAAGCTGTCAATTCGATTATACTTATCACATCCATAATCTTAGATTATGGAAAATTGTAACCTATAATTTTTTCATTCTCTTTCCCATCTGAAAGAAGGTCCGGAGCTTGCGATGCATACCATAGATGGGGACTTTCGTCAAAAAGAAAGGCGCAGCAGCTCTCTTCTGTCTTCCTCCCTTAGATGCACCGGGTTATTTTTGTTCCCTGAAAGGCGGGCCGCTTCATCAAGTTGGCCAGGGATAATTTTCAGACTCCCCGGGGCGGGCAAGGGCAATTGATCTTGCCAGGCCTCCAATTCCTCTATCAAGAACCGGCACCCCGATTCCACATCCTCCTCACGGCTGCTCTTCAAAAGATGCCCCACCCGGGCATATTTTTTAAGTGCGGTGCTGCTTCCTTTATCTTCTCTCTCAAGGAGCCGGATATTCACGGCCGTGGCCGGCGCCAACAGCATGCCGCAAACAAGACCATGGGGGACCTCCATCAGCCCTCCCAGCGGTCCTGCCATGCCATGTATGACCCCCAATCCGGCGTTTGCCAGGGCAATGCCCGATATCAAGGCCCCGTAGGCCATGGCAATCCGGTAATGGATATTGGTCCCTTCCGCGGTGGATACGGGGAGAAGAGCCTCTTTCAAGTGTTGCAGTCCGCTGAAGGCGAGGGCATCGGTCATGGGTGTGGCCTTTGTGGAGACATAGGATTCCAGAAGCTGGGTGAAGGCATCCATCCCACAGGCCGCCGTAATATTCGGAGGACACGAAAGCATGAGCTCCGGATCGATTACCGCCGCATCGGGGACGAAATTTTCGTGACGAAGGGACTTCTTGAAAAACCGATGGCCACTTCCTCGAATCACGGCATTCTTGGTGGCCTCACTGCCGGTACCCGCCGTAGTGGGAACCGCCACAAAAGGGATTTTTGTGCCGGGGTGTGGCTTGGTCCCCACTCCCTCAAGAAAGTCCATCACCGAACCCTCAACAGGCAGCATGGCGGAAACCGCTTTTCCCGCGTCGATGACGCTGCCCCCGCCGATGGCAACCACCATTCCCACACCCTTTCCCGAGAAAGCTCGCACCAGATCATCGATCCGGTCCACGCTCGGCTCGCCCGAGAGAGCGCATTCGAAAAAGGAAAGGGCGTTTGTTCGCAGCATGTGGAACAGACTTTGCCATTGAGGGGATGATCGGAACGATTTTGATCCCGTGATAATCAGCACCGGGCCGGGCGCCTTCGACATAATTTCAGAAAGCCGCCGGAATTCTCCGGGTCCGAAAGTAATGTTTGGAATCCGGGAGAAGCCGAAAGAAGGGATGGGGTTCAGGCGCTTGATCACTCCCATTCAATGGTCCCGGGGGGTTTGGAGGAGATATCGTAAACCACCCTGTTGACGCCTTTCACGCTGTTGATAATCCGGTTGGATATTCTGCCGAGCACCTCATATGGGATTTTAGACCAGTCCGCTGTCATGGCGTCCAGGCTATCCACGCTCCTGACGGCGATAACATGTTCATAGGTCCTTTCGTCCCCCATGACGCCTACCGTCTTTACAGGCAGCAGCACGGCGAAGGACTGCCATACCTTTTCATAGAGCCCGGCCGATTTGATTTCGTCCATCACAATGGCATCCGCGGCCCTGAGGATTTGAAGCCTTTCCTCCGTAATCTCACCCAGGATCCGAACTGCAAGGCCCGGGCCGGGAAAAGGCTGTCGCATGACCAGTTCCCTTGGCAGGCCAAGCTCCAATCCCACCTCCCGGACTTCATCTTTAAAAAGCTCCCGAAGGGGCTCCACCAGCTTGAGATTCATGACCTCCGGCAATCCGCCCACGTTATGATGGCTCTTTATGGTGGCGGAAGGGCCTTTGAAAGACACGCTTTCAATGACATCGGGGTAAAGGGTTCCCTGGGCCAGATAGGCGGCGCTGCCCAGCTCTTTGGCCTTGTTTTCAAAGACATTTATGAACTCCCGGCCGATGATCTTTCTTTTTTCTTCGGGATCCGTTACCCCCTCAAGGCACTTCAAGAAATGTTCCGACGCGTCCACGAGGTGGAGATCCAGGCCGTAGTGGGCCTGGAACATCTCCATGACATCCCGGGCTTCGTCCTTTCTCAACAGGCCGTTGTCCACCAGGATGCACGACAGATTGTCTCCTATGGCCTTGTGCAGCAAAACGGCCGTCACCGATGAGTCCACTCCGCCCGAAAGTCCGCAGATCACCCGGTCCGTTCCGACACGTTCCTGCAGGGCCTTGGTAGTACGTTGTATGAAGGAGGCCATATCCCATGTCGGTTCACACCGGCAGATCCTGAACAGAAAATTCCCCAATATCTTCATCCCGTCCGGCGTATGAGCCACCTCCGGATGAAACTGGACTCCGAAGCATTTTCTGGTCTGGTCAGCCATGGCGGCCACCGGACTGTTGGTGCTTCCGGCAAGGACGGAAAACCCTCTAGGCATCCGGTCGATCCTGTCTCCGTGGCTCATCCACACGGTTTTTTCCTCGCCCTTTCCCAAGCCATGGAGTAGATCGGAATCATCCACGATGGTAATCATGGCATGGCCATACTCACGGTCGTTCGATTTGCCCACCACCCCGTCAAGAAGGCTGGTCATATACTGCATGCCGTAGCATATTCCAAGGACAGGTACGTTCAATTCAAAGATTCTCCGGTCGGCGAAAGGGGCGTCCTGCTGATAAATGCTGGACGGCCCCCCGGAAAGAATAATGCCCTTCGGGGCGAAATCTTTTATGGCGTTAAAATCCATATTGAAGGGATGTATCTCACAGTATACCCGTGATTCCCTCACGCGTCTGGCTATGAGCTGGGTATACTGCGATCCGAAATCAAGAATAAGAATTTTCTGCTTGTACAGGTCGTATTCCATGTTTTCATTTAACCTCACTCCACCCGGTAATTGGGGGCTTCCTTCGTAATGATCACGTCATGTACGTGGCTTTCCTGCAGACCGGCCGGGGTGATCTGGACAAAGCTCGGATTCTTCTGGAGTTCCTCGATAT
>JBBSAR010000367.1:0-4833 GCA_038252125.1 Desulfatiglandales bacterium | reverse complement strand
GTTTCAATTGAGAGCAAGTCATGGAAGAGCCCGGAGTCGCGCAGGTACAATTTCGGTCTCTTCACCAGACGTTTGCCGATGTTGACGTACCAGGGTTGGAGGATACGGACCATGAACGTCCCTTCCAGAATATTGCAGTATTTCCGGACGGTCATAACCAGAGCCTGAACGATCTACCTTGAAAAATCAAGCTCTATATTTGATATTTCAAGGATGTGGGTCGGTTTCCAGAAAAACTGCCAGGCAAGCAACCATTTCGAAATCGTGCATACTACGTGGAATGGGAATTGTTTATGTGAAAGTTGACAGTTTCCTGTTCACGATTGACGGTGTGCCGCCGCATTCGCCAAGAGCAAAGACGAAAAGATCTTGCTGGGAGTTTCGGATTCCGGTAAGGTGAGCGGACGTGAAAAACAGGAGTGACCTGTGGGAGGCATGACCGCGTGGCTCAAAATCTTCAGGAGGATCACATGTTCACAACAGCCGAAATCATTGAACTGGCCATTCGCATCGAAAAGAATGGGGAAAAGACATACAGGAAAGCTCAGGAAGAAGCTTCCGATCTTTCCATGGTTACCATGCTTCAACGGTTGGCTGACGAGGAAATGGAGCACGCCAAATGGTTTTCGGATCTGAAAGAAAAGGCCGAGACTATAACCAATGATCCAGAACTGGAGGCCATGGGCGGGAACATTTTGAAAAGCGTACTGGGAGATCAGGCGTTTTCCATTACGGATGCTAATTTTTCGAAGATGGAAAGCATCAGAAAGCTCCTTGAAACGTCCCTGGAATTTGAAGAAGATACGATCCTTTTTTATGAGTTGATAGGTTCATTTATGGGGGACGGAGAATCCCTTCAAGGGCTGCAACAAATCATTGAAGAGGAAAAACGGCATGTTCGAAAGCTGAAAGATACCCTTAAGAACGCCGCGGGGTAACCGTTTGCATGGAGGATTTCTTATGGAAAACACCAATGACACACACCTGAAATCGGTCGGGTACATCCTGTGGCTATTCGGGTTCATTGGCGCCCACAGGTTCTACTACGGCAAAACCGTGTCCGGGATTATTTATTTCTTCACGCTGGGGCTCCTTGGAATCGGCTGGATTATCGACCTGTTCCTTATTCCGTCCATGGATCGCCAGGCGGATTTCAAATACCGGAAGGGAAGCATCGATTACACGGTCGCGTGGGTCCTGCTCACCTTTCTGGGTCTTTTCGGTATTCACCGGATGTATATGGGCAAGTGGATCTCGGGCTTTCTTTACCTGCTGACAGCCGGAATTTTCGGGCTGGGGTTTTTATACGATTTTCTGACTCTCAACGACCAGATCAATCTGATAAACAGCCAGGAGGTGTAGGGGAGGGACAGGCGTTGTCCCCCCGTTGAAATAGTTCAATCCCTTCGCCCACGTGCCTAATGATAGTCATGAGTCCCCAAAACCACCTTGATCCCCGTATTCTTTTCGAGGAGTTGGGCGTACTCTTCCGCACCGCCGTAGGGGCATCCCGGCTTGGCATTGGCAAGACACGAACTCAGGTAAATGGCATCGGGCCTGATTTCGGACAGTTTCATGGCCATACCGAGATTGGACACAATCGATCTGCCGGGGCACTGGCATTTCAGAAAGGCCGTAACCTGCGACGGTTCCTCAAAAGTCCCTTCACCACGGGCCGCCGATTTCAAACAACGCCATTCTCCGGGACAACCGTATCCGCTATCCATGTAGGAACCACAACCTATAACCGCCACTTTTTTCATGTTTATCCTCCATTGTTGATTGTTTTTTGTTTGGCGCACTATATCATAAAGAAAGATTAATGGAAGAGCGTTTTAAGGGGGAATACCGTGATGGAAAGAAGAACATTTTTGAGGGCGTCGGCAGCAGGTCTGGCTTCGACACTTTTGGCGTCGGGAACCACAAAAGCGGCACAGGGAACGTCTTCCTTGAAAAATTCAGATCGATCCGGTCCCGAAGCGACGGTTTTTCTGGCCGGGGCGGCTAGAGGATCTACCGAAGACGCCTTAAAAAATGCGGTCCGGGAGACAGCCGAAGCGGCCACGGATTTTTCCTGGTTGTCCAAAGGGGATACCGTATTCATCAAACCGGCCCTCAATTCCGGGAACCCGTACCCGGCCACCACCAGCCCCGCGGCCATCGGGACCATGGTGGCCCTGCTCAAAGAAAAAGGGGCGGGCAGGGTTGTTGTGGGAGACAT
The DNA here is from genome assembly GCA_038252125.1 of Desulfatiglandales bacterium. GTDB lineage: Bacteria > Desulfobacterota > DSM-4660 > Desulfatiglandales > Desulfatiglandaceae > DUZB01. The sequence goes on along the minus strand of JBBSAR010000367.1, from coordinate 2,612 downwards.
GTCTGGGATCCAGCAAGTGAAATTGACCCCGGAAGGGGTGGAGGGCAGCTCCCGGGAGCTCATGAGGGCCTGTGGTATGGCGGAGGCTGTTTTAAAGGCGGGCGGTGAGCTTTATTTTTTTGAAGAGGCCGGTTGGGATGCCTTTTACCTGGATATGCCGGCATCCGGATCCAACTGGAAAGGCGGCCTGATGATGCCCCGAATATTGAGAGAGGTGGATCATGTGGTGCTCATGCCAAGATGCGCCCGTCATGTCCTTGCGGGGAGCACCCTGGGACTCAAGGCCGCGGTAGGCTACTGGCGGACCGATACCCGGCTGGAGTACCATCGTGATGCCGCAACCTTTCAGGAAAAAACGGCCGAGGGCAACACGGTACGGACGCTGCTTCAAAAACAGCGTCTCGTGCTGACGGCGGCAGACAAAATACTCACTATATTCGGCCCCGACAAGGGGTATGTGAGGCAACCTGAGATCGGATTGGTGATTGCTTCCGAGTCGGTGGTTGCCCATGACATGGTTTCCCTGGCATGGCTGCTGGTGAACCGGGAAGCCAGCCCCGAATCGGAGAAGAACAGCTTCAACGACCCCTACGAAAGCCAGGTGATTGTAACCATAGGGAATCACTATGTGGTAGGAAAGCTGGGGGGCTGGCTGGCCGCCCTGACTCCGGAAACGCTCACCAGGAATGATATCAACACGATATGGGACGACCGCGTCCTCAACCGGGCCTATCAGGTATTGGGAGGAAGGCCGAAAATCGACCTGAAAACCGCAAACGACGCAGTGCCCGAGGAAGTGCAGAGGCGGTTGGCGGAGATGACAACACCTGTATAGTTCAATAAGGAGCTCTTATGGAAGGGAAAAAAATTAAGGATAGTGCTGTAAATATCGCCCATGTCATGATGCCCCAGGACGCGAATCCATCAGGAAATGTCCACGGAGGGGTTGTGATGAAATATATCGATACGGCAGCGGGGGTGGTCGCCCGGCGTCATGCCCGCTGCAACTGTGTGACGGCCTCCATCGACAGGCTTGATTTTCATCATCCGGTCTACATAGGGGACCTCCTTACACTCAAGGCAGGCATCAACATGGTGGGAAAGACCTCCATGGAAATCGGCGTTCGGGCCGAGGCGGAAGACCTGGTTACCGGTCGTATTCGCCATACATCTTCCGCCTATCTCACCTTTGTGGCCCTTGATTCCAAAGGCAGCCCCAAAGGAGTTCCTGCCCTGAATCTGGAAACAGAAGAGGAAAAAAGGCGGAACCGGGAGGCCTTCGACAGAAGGGGCGTGCGGCTTATGGAAAAGCAGAAGGAGAAAGAGGGGCAGGATGAAGCTGAGGTTCTGTATATTTAACCTTCCAATCAAAAGATTCAGAACGGAGTAATGGGCTAACCGCTAACGACTAATGGGATCTTTTTGGTTTGACAAAATCGGCAAATGGTGATTTTCTGACGACCCTGAGAAAACGTGAAATGCGTGCCGAAAAGAAGAGAACCAAACATTTCCGGGAGACAACAGAATGAATGAACAAGCAACTTCCATGGTGATGGCCTCGTTTGCCGGCGATTCCCTGGCTCTTGGCGCCCACTGGATCTATAATACCCAGACCATCCTTCGGACATTCGGAAGGGTGGAATCCCTCCTGAAACCGTTGCCCGATTCCTATCACCCAACGAAGGAAAAAGGAGCGTTCACCCATTATGGAGACCAGACCTTTGTGCTCCTTGAATCCCTGGCGGCCATGCAGGGATTTGACCTTCTCGATTTTTCCACCAGGTGGCGAAAGCTCTTTGAAAACTATACCGGCTACGTGGACGAGGCTACAAAGGGAACGCTTGCGGCCTATGCCTCCGGCAGGAAATCGGAAGATGGAGGAAGTCCTTCAGACGAACTGGCAGGGGCATCACGCATTGCTCCTCTGGTATACGCCTACTGTAACGATCACGCCGAACTCCTGCGGGCAGTCGTGGCGCAAACCAGGATGACCCATAGCCATCCGCTCGCATTGGACAGTGCCGCTTTTTTCGCGACAGCAGCCTTCTCCGTTCTGGGAGGGATGGGGCCGGTGGAAGCCATGGAAAGAACGGCCCGTGAGGATTTCGAGGATTCTCCCATATCCGGTTGGGTCAAAGCCGGCATTGCGTCATCCGGCAGGGAAAGTGTCTCCGTCATCGCTGATTTTGGCCAGAACTGCCATGTCACGGATGCCTTTCCGGGGGTGGTGCATCTTATTGCCAAATACCAAAACGACCTGCGTGAATCCCTCATCCAGGCCGTCATGGCGGGCGGGGACAGCGCGGCCCGAGCAATGATGGTGGGAATGATCCTGGGCGCCTATCCCGGTTCCGGAGATCTGCCCGAAGAATGGGTTTCGGAGATGAAAAAAGCACAAACAATTCTTCAACTCCTGAAAAAAATCCGATGAAAATACTTTGAGCTTTCTGCCTTGAGCTCTCAGCCATAAATCCTCACCCGACCACAATTTTTGGTGAAAACCTGATCAGCGACGGCTTGGAAAGGCTGCGAAGGCACAATCTGGCGGCCCTCCCGGTAGTCGATGAAAAGGGGTTGCTGAGGTTGCCGATCTCCCACCACCACCTCCCGCG
>JBBSAR010000366.1:0-4842 GCA_038252125.1 Desulfatiglandales bacterium | reverse complement strand
GCGATAAGATATTGGCAATATCATATCCTTTGTGATAATTTCCCGAATCGACTCATATAGGACAGAACGAAAGGCAAATAATGGCGAATTCCACCGAAAGGGCTAACGGCACGAAACGGAACGGACACAAAGACAAAGAACCAGAGGCCAAAAGCGGCGGCCGATTGGCGCAACTGTCCTTGGCCGCCCTGGGCGTAGTTTTCGGAGATATCGCCACCAGTCCGATATACGCCATTCGGGAATGTTTCCATGGCGAATACGGAATTCCCGTAAACCAGGTCAACATCATGGGCATCCTCTCCTTGATGTTCTGGTCGCTGGTTTTGATCGTTGGGGTGAAGTACCTGGTGTTCGTTTTCCGGGCGGACAACAGGAGCGAGGGCGGGATCATGGCCCTGACCGCCCTGGTTAGAGGGCGTCGGGCCCCATCCGGTGGCCGCGATGGGCTGGTCGTCGCCCTCGGTCTGTTTGGGGCGTGCCTGCTGTATGGGGACGGCATGATCACCCCGGCCATTTCCGTTTTGAGCGCCGTGGAAGGCATCGGCGTCATCACCCCTGTATTCGATCCCTACGTGATTACTCTGACCATTGCGATTCTCCTGGGCCTGTTTCTGATCCAGCGCCACGGTACGGCGCGGGTAGGGGGCCTTTTCGGGCCGGTCATTCTGGTATGGTTATGTTTTCTGGCTGTTACAGGGACGGCGCAAATCATTCGTGAACCACAGGTATTAGCGGCGGTTTTCCCGTGGCACGCATTCCGGTTTCTGATTCTCAACAAGTTGCAGGGGTTTGTGGTGTTGGGAGCGGTCTTTTTAGTAGTCACCGGGACCGAAGCCTTATACGCGGATATGGGGCACTTCGGCGCCCGGCCCATTCGTCTGACCTGGTTCGCGCTTGTCTTTCCCGCCCTGGTATTGAATTATTTCGGGCAAGGCGCGCTGCTGCTGGGCCGACCCGAAGCGGCAAGCCATCCGTTTTACGCCATGGCGCCCTCATGGGCCATGATTCCGACCGTGGTTTTGGCCACCCTGGCCACCATCATCGCCTCCCAGGCCGTCATAAGCGGCGCCTTTTCAATGACCCGCCAGGCGATCCAGCTCGGCTATCTGCCGCGATTGAAGATTCGGCACACCGCAAGCATGCGGATCGGCCAGATATACGTGGCCCCTGTCAATTATATGCTCATGATCTGCACCATCGCGCTGGTGTTCGGTTTTCAATCATCCAGCAAGCTGGCCGCCGCCTACGGGGTGGCGGTCACCGCCACGATGCTGATTACCACGACGCTGTTTTTTATTGTGGCCCGCAGGCGGTGGCAATGGCCCCTGGTGTGGGCTGTGCCGCTGGTCGGTCTTTTTTTCATGGTGGATATCCCGTTTTTTGCGGCCAATATCAGCAAAATCCTTCATGGCGCATGGTTCCCGCTGGTCATCGGCGCGGCGTTCTTTATCCTGATGATCACCTGGGCCAAGGGACGTCGGATCCTGGCTGATCAATTGCGCAAGCTCATGCCGCCGGTGCATCAATTCATCGCGGACCTGGCCGGCGATCCCCCAAACAAAATCGAGGGGGACGCCGTTTTTTTGACGGGTAGTCCAAACGTCGCACCCGTGGCCCTGGCCAAAAATGTCAAACACAACAGGGTCCTGCACAGCAGGACGGTATTGCTGAATTTTCAAGTGGAAGACGTCCCGCGGGTTCCTAATCTGGAAAAGATCGAAACCGAAAAACTGGGCGGCGGGTTTTATCGCCTTGTGGCCCACCATGGATTCATGGAAGAGCCCAAGCTGGAAATCGTGCTGGAGCTGGCACGCGAGCAGGGTTTGGATTTGAATCTTGAAACAACGAGTTTTTACATCGGCCGTGAAAGCCTGGCCATCGCGGAAAAAAGCGCAATGGTGCGTTGGCGTGCAAACCTTTTCCTTTTCATGTCCCGAAATGCGGCGGATGCCACCTCTTTTTTCAGTCTTCCAGCGGATCGGGTGATTGAGGTCGGTGTTCGGCTTATGATTTGACACGATCATATTTGCTAACGGGATGGCGGGGATTTCTTGCTACACCTGTCATCCTGAAGGGAAAAAGGCCGCAAACGGCCCCGATAAGGAGAAGAAGGAGTTGAAAAAGATCATTAACAGCCAACCATTATCGACAAAATTACGGAAATTACCAATCAGCGTATCATTCTCTTCACCCGGGAAGGGCGGTTGGACCGCCTGAACGAAGCCTTTCGTTACATTCTCAAAAATGAAAGCAGTCGCAATCTCATTCTCGTTCATCTCTACAATCGTAAGGAAGAGGATGAAGAGGAGGCCATCCGAAACGCACTGGTCGCCCTCAAGCAGATTTTTCCAACCCTCAACGTGGATTTTGTGGTAAAGAAAGGGAAATTCGGTCTGGAGATGGTGGACGCGCTCTCACGGGAATATGGCGTGATGAAGAACAGCATGTTCATCGGCGCCCCGGAAGACAAGCACAATTTTTCCATGGAACAACTCGGTGACGTACGGATCATTTTTTGATTAGAAAGGATGCGTTTTGAGCAACGACGAAAATGATTTGATCCGCATAGCCATCAATGAAGCACAACTGCTTTTGGCGGAAAAACGCACATCCCTGGCAGTAATGCGAACAGGCATAGCAATGTTGGCGTTGCCTCTGTCGGTTATAAGCGTTCTGATAGCCACTTCAAGGTATTATAATGTCCTCCATGTATTACATTTGCTTATTCCCTTGGGAATACTTAACTTTTGCTTAATTATTTTTGGCGCATACCTTATTATTCGTGCGCTGATCAGAATGCGACATCATGATCGTCTTATCCATGAAATTAAGCTGAAATACAGCATAATTGGTGAATTTTTGGATTAGCGTACGGCAAAAGGAGGCATGATGGCTATTTCTCCCTGGAATTTCATTTCCGCCATTCCCGAAGAGCTCGACGGCCTGGCAGAATTGGCCGTAGATCTGCGCTGGTCCTGAAGCGAGCTTGGTTCCAACTTCGCCCACAGGGTGAGATTATTCAAGAGCACGTTGAAATGCAATAAACTCGGTTAATAGCGAATATGGATTCCCTCCATCTGTACATAACCTGTACCTGCCGCTGAATTACGGGGAAAAGTGACCGGGGAATGGATACTTCGACACAGCACCCTGAAGACAAAGGCCATGATTCCCATTGCCAGATCTGCGGCAGGGAGTCCTCCGAGGTGGAGCTTTTACCTGCCGTTTTTGTAAGGCCGGTTATTGCAGGCTTAATTGTCAAAGCCAATTCGCAATGGTCGATTGATGGATATATCTGTGTCGATGATCTGAACAAGTTCAGGTACGATTACATCCGTTCCGTTCTCGAAATGGAAAAAGGCGAACTGTCGGACCTGGACAGGGAGGTGTTCGAAAGCCTCCAAAAGCATGAAATCCTTTCCTCCAATACCGAACAGGATTACGAGTCTGTACTGACGTTCGGAGAAAAGCTCTCTGACAGGATAGCAGCATTTGGGGGCAGTTGGAGATTCATCATCATATTTGCCTGCATTCTGTTCGTGTGGTTGTCTATCAACTCAATCGTCCTGCTGTTCAAACCGTTTGATCCGTATCCTTACATCTTGTTAAATCTGATTCTGTCCTGCCTGGCTGCTCTTCAAGCCCCTGTTATTATGATGAGTCAGAACCGGCAGGAGTCAAAAGACCGTCTTCGCGCGTCCCATGACTATCAGATCAACCTCAAAGCGGAGCTTGAAATCCGAAATCTGCACCAGAAAATCGACCACCTTCTGTCCAGCCAGTGGGAACGTCTTGTGGAAATTCAGGGAATACAGCTTGAAGTCTTACAAGAGATACGCACCAGGTCCTCACAAACGGGCTCATTCAACCAACAATCCAGCCAGTCATCTTCCGCTGATAATCACCAGACCAGTGTCGGAAAGTTGTAAAAGTTTTTTCAGCCCAACACGGGAACCCCTGCCCTCAGGGCAAGGTCAGAGTTCAGTGGCTTTGCCGGAGATCCCTTCAAAATCCCGTAGTTGATCGCGCTTTCCGCCCGGTTCCATGCTGATAGAGACTTCCAGACCATATGCTATGTAATCTCTGCACCGTGTTGGAATCACGGTTTCAGATTTCAGGGTATCTTGCTTTTGGATCTCTTTCTTTTCACTTGACGACATGAGGAAATTGCAGGTATCTTTGCTCCCAAAATAGCAATTTTTTCCTTTCTCTCATTTATCGACAAATGCGGCCATAGGCAAAACGCACATGGATGCATCTTGCCGTATTCAAGAATCCGCCGGGCTTTTGAACGAGAGTCCGGGCCTGTTCAACACGTGGGTGTAGATTATAATATCGGATCGGCGTGGCCATGAAGAACTATAAAACGACGCACCCAATCAAGAAACGAACGGATATCGTCGGCCGAACGATCCCTCAGCTTTTTTCCAGGAAAAAAATCAACAAAAGTTTGCGCCCATTTGACATAAAATTTGGAACGGTCAGGCCGCACCCGGTTCTCCTCCAGACATGCCTTAAAAGAGTCCCAGAATCTCTGAACCGCCACAGCCTGGTTTGTATCTTTTTTAGCCATAAAACCTCACAACTTCAAATGGTTATAGATTTTTCCGCTCATGGTAATAGGCAGAATAAATATATTACAGAACATGGCTTACCGGCAACATGTTGATATATACTTGAGTTTTCGAAAAATAAAACTGGACATAACTGAAAAGCTGTGAAAAAATAGTTTGGTGCACTGTATTTTTCCTAAAACATTAGGAGGAACCCATGAAAATTCCGTGTGCCGAACGCCTTCCATTTATTGTGACTGGACTGGCATTTTTACAACCAGCCCTGACG
>JBBSAR010000365.1:0-4851 GCA_038252125.1 Desulfatiglandales bacterium | reverse complement strand
CAAACTGCCCAGATCGCCCGGCCTTGGGCCAAAAAGTTTTTTGCGCCAAGCAGGGCCTCCGGCTCACCTCCTTCAATATCCATTTTGATGAAAGTGGGTTGTTCTCCCGATAAAATTTCATCCAAGGGTTCACAGTCCACTTCAATTCCCCCTTCACTGGAAATTTGGGAAGATTCACCGGCCCCGCTGGTAAAGCGCAGCTTCTGTTTTTGTGAACCGGCACACAACCTCCGGCATTGGATCTCCCCGTCGGACTCGGGCAGGCCTGATACAATTTTGAGTAATTTTTCAAAATTGAAGGGATCTGGTTCCACGGCGATGATTTTTTTGAAACGTGGTTGTTGAGCCAGGAAAGAACGCAGGGTGTCCCCATCGTAGGCGCCAATATCGATAAATACTTCACCTGAGCCGAGATTGAAAATATCTGTCGGGAAATATTGCTCTCCCGCACATGGGGCATTCAGACACTCGTAATCCTGCCACAATCTCCACCGGATCTGGGAAACAAATTCACTCCTGGACTCCTCATCCCCCAGAGTTTGGAAGACCTGCCTGATGGCATCCTTCGCCCGTAGAATGCGACTTGGAAGATCATAGGCCAGTTGGGAGGGACATTGTCCTGGAAATTTCCAGAACAGACTCCGATACGGAACAACCTTGTCACAGGAGAGTTCAGCAAACCGCCTTGCGATGGGAAGAAAATCCCCTCCTCTTGCGGCGATCGCCACGATGAATGCCGCGTCCCGTCCATGGCGGGATGCCGCTTCTTCCGGAGAAAGCACAGGAATACCGTCAATCGCTGTTCCCCATTTGCCGGGAGATGCATCCGAAAATGCCAGTGGCTCAACGCTGTTCGCCCGCAACGTTTGAAGTACTCTGCGCCCCAGACCTCCGCCACCGTGCACAACAAGTCTTCCCTGAAAAGGGGCCACCAGGGCATCGAAGGTTCCGCGCTCGCGAATTTCCGCCTCGAAAACTTCCTCCCCGAGGATGGCATCCAAGGCAACTTTGTACGATATAGCAGTCATCAACATTAACTCCCTCAAAACTAGCATCAATGAACCAGGAACGGTTAACCCGGAAAGCAGAACCCCCGACTCACGCGTGCCGGGCCATCCGGGATGTCGGCACCGCATAAAGAATAGTGTCCCAACCGCCGGCCGCATGGGCCCTGATAAAATAGTGATAGTCCGGCTGTAGTTTTTTGATGGCCAGCAAAATAGTCCACAGGTGGTTAAACTTATGATAAACAGAAATTGCCAACACTGGAGGATTTTTTTTCATCAGTCCCGAGCAGCCTTCGACAGCCTCAGGCTCCGCTCCCTCAATATCCATCTTGATGAAGGTCGGCTCAAGCTTCCCAAACAGTTCATCAAGGCGCCGTGCCTGTACAGGATAGGTTCCGCTTTCCGAAATCTGGGCCTGGTCCGTGCCCGAGGCGTCAAAGTGAATGACGGCGTTTTTATCCAGGGCAGCCACCTGATAAGTTTCGACTTTTTGCCTTAATTCATCGTGCAGACTATTCACATATCGGTCGAGCTCCGCGTGATTCTCAGGGTCGGGCTCCAAAGCCATAATTTTTTTGAAATGACAGTCCGGTCTGGAAAGCAGCCCCCTCAATGTGTCGCCGGTAAAAGCTCCTGCATCCACAAAAACCTCTTCGGGATTCTTCAGGATAAAATCGAAATTGAAATGCTGATCCGATGATGACGGCAGGGATTGGAAATCCATCTCAAGACCCAGACGAAAGCGGACATTTGCCAGATAATTTTCGCGGGATTCACCGTCTTCCAGATAGCCGGCCGCCTCCATTATTTCCTTTCCAAAACGCAGTACCTTGTGTGGTAAATCGAGACAGAAATAGGGAAGAAACCGAGTGTGGTATTTCCAGTAAAGAGGCAGAAATGAAACAACGTTCACTTTGCCCAGGGAATCCAACTGGCTTTTGATCATTTCCAGCGGATGCCCAATCGAATCATTCCAGATAGTCACTATAAATACCGCCTGCCCTCCCAACAATGCCACCGCCTTTTCCGGCCCAAACACTGGAATTCCTTCGATCTTTTTTCCTCTTAGCGCAGGGTTATTATCGCAGAAGGCATAGGGCTCAATACCTTCGTCACGGAGCACACAAAGTGTTTTCCTGCCAAGCGTGCCTGTTCCAAAAAGGACGATCGATTTTCCATTCGGACCTGTCAATTGGTCAAAGGCCTCCTGCTCCCGCTCAGTCGCCTTTTCCACGCGCTCGGAAAGGATTTCTGTCAGTGCCGATATTAATTCTTTTTCTGTCATAACCGGTTTTTAGGAACACCATCAGGAGAACAAAACGTCCTCCAGCTCATGGAGAACGTCTATTTCCGACCCCTTCAGTCCATTCCAAGGCCTGGGCACCTGGATGGCATGAATACCCAACCTGCGCACAGATTCGATGACCTCACTGTTGTCATCAATCAGCACATCGACTTTTCCAAAATGACACAAAAACTCCGCCTTGGTTTCCGATGTAAAGGGAAGGTCTGCTCCAGAGCGTAAAGAAGGCACTACATTGAATGAACGTATCCAGTTTCCGAAGTTCGAAAAAACCCAGCCGCCAGAGACTGGGGCAGCAAAAAGCGGAACGGCTGTCAACGCAACGTGGTGCGCCAAATGACCTTTTGCCTGAAACCAATCCATAAAAACCGGAACAGGTTTCAAGGAGGCAAATTCGTTCATCCTGAAATGATCGAGGGATCGTAAATATTCGTCCTTGGTTGTCCCAAGTATTTCATGAGGAGGATTGGCTGTGATCTTCGCATAGTCCAGACGGCACTCCGGATGTGCGGCAAGCCAGGAACGCCTGAACCATTCACCCATCAGGTTGTTCAGAACATCATCCACATCCCAGACCACCGTCTTCATGGCATGATTTCGTAGTCAGGCATCGGCGGAATGATCATGTTTTCCAAAAACTCTTCCCTGCTCAAAAAGGGTGCAAGGTCCTCTTGAGGCTTGGAAATCATGCGGCCACCGGGTCCGAGAACACTTTTTACCTTGGGCGCTGTCAGTTCTTCCGGATCGATCATGACCTCGCTGATGAACGGTCCCGCTGACGAAAAGGATTCTGCGATCTTTTCCTTAAGCTCGGCATGGGTTGAAATCCGGTTGTTCGGAATGCCGTATGCTGAGCTGATCTTCCTGATATCCGGAAGCGTGAGTCCGCTGGAAACATCGCTTGCCACCAGGCGTCCTTGGAAGTAATTCCGGTGGGTTGCCCGCATGGAGGCATATCCCTGGTTATTGAGGATGAAATATTTGATGGGTAATCCAAGTCTTCGCACCGTTTCCAGATCCTGGATGTTAAGCTGGAATCCTCCGTCCCCGTTCACGCAGATGGTTCTCCGTCTGTCCGACGCGATACAAGCCCCGATCGTATGGGGCAATCCGAAGCCCATGGCGCCAATACCGGGGCTGTTCAAAACACGTTGACCTTGTTTGACTTTAAAGGACTGCAGGCAAACATCTGAACAAGCCCCTGAGCTGCCCGGCACAAGTAAATCTTCTGAAGTCATGGCTTCCGACAATGTTTCCACCAAGACATAGCTATTTACATATTTTTCCTGTTCACGATAGGAAGGTAGAACCACCGGGTATTTGTTTTTCCAGACATGGCAGCGCTGGAGCCATTCTTTCCAGTCAGGAGACCTGAAATCCACAAGGCATCGCCGCACTTCATTCAAAAATTCCCCCACATCGGCCTGAACGCGCAGTTTGACAGGGAAACTGAATTTGGCCAGTTCGTAGGGATCGACATCCACAATAATCTTACGGGCGGCACGGGCGAAAGTTTCGCTGGCATAGCCGATCTGGCCAAAATCAAGCCGAGCACCCAAGGTTAAAATGAGATCCGAATTCTGCTGGATGAAATTCGCACCGCGTTGGGCAAGTACACCCGGCCGCCCGAAATACAGGGGATGGGCGTCCGGCAGCAAAGAGCAGGCTTTCCACGTTGTCAGAACAGGGATTCCGAGGTAATCAACCAGCTCAAGGAATAATTTTTGACTGCCGGAAAGATGAATTCCGTATCCTGCCAGAATGACCGGTCTTTTAGCAGAGCTTAACAAATCCATCAGTTTTCTGGCCGCCTCCTTCAGCTGCTCAAAGCCGGGGCGGCCACTGATTTCCGTTTCGCCCGGGGAAAACCCTTTCAGCATTTCAGGGTCGATCTCAGCGGCCTGAATGTTTAAAGGGATATCAAGCCAGACGGGTCCTGGCCGACCCTCCCGCGCCAGATAAAAGGCTTTTTCCAGATGGTAGCGGATGGTCGCCGGATCCAGAACGGTTACGGAATATTTGGTGATCGGAGCGACCAACGCAGAGGTATCCACCTCCTGAAAGCCTTTCATCCGCATAAGTGGCCCCGATTTGATATCCGGGGTTTTGACCTGTCCCGAAAAAATCAAGACAGGAACCGATTCGATCCAAGAACCGGCGACTCCCGTGATCGCATTGGTTGTGCCCGGTCCTGTCGTCACTAGGGCCACCCCCAGATTGCCTCTGTATTGGGCGTAACCATCTGCGGCGACAGATGCCGTCTGCTCGTGTAGGCAGGCCACAAATTCCAGACCTTTTTCTTTTCCGACCGAGTCAACGAGATGCATACATCCCCCACCCGGCAATAAAAAAACGTGTTTTACTCCCTCGGCAACTACCCTGGAAGTCACATAATCGGAAAGCTTCATATTCAAATGCTATTTTTTCGTGGGCCAGAACGTCAGGTGGATTTTCCGGTTGGAATTGGAATTGATTGTATCGTCTTCGTAAATGGAATCCCCTTCAAGATAAGCTGTGGCCACCTCTTCAATAATGGCCCCT
>JBBSAR010000364.1:0-4869 GCA_038252125.1 Desulfatiglandales bacterium | reverse complement strand
GAAGAAGATATGATCCGGGCCGCGGGCGTTGCGAACCAGCTGGTGCACTGGAACCGTAACCATCAGTACTGCGGCAGATGCGGGAAAACAACCGAAAACAAGACCAATGAACGGGCCAAGATCTGCCCCCGATGCGGCCTGATCAACTACCCGAGGCTTTCCCCGGCCATGATCGTGGCCGTGCGAAAGGGGGATCGGATTCTCCTTGCCCACTCAAAACGGTTTCCGGGAAAATTCTATAGCGTCCTTGCGGGATTTGTGGAGCCCGGTGAGACGCTGGAGGAGTGTGTAAAGCGAGAAGTCCGGGAAGAGGTGGGAATCGAGGTTCAAAACGTCCGCTATTTCGGCAGCCAGCCGTGGCCCTTCCCGGATTCTCTCATGGTTGCCTATACAGCCGAATACGCCGGGGGAGAAATGCGAATCGATGGTTTAGAGATTGCCGACGCGGGCTGGTTTTCAGCCGATCTCCTCCCTTCCATTCCCCCCAGGATCAGCATCGCCCGACAACTGATCGATTGGTTTACCGACGATGTACGCCCTTGACCGAGCCAATGCCGAAAGCGGATATTGTTCCTATATACACAAATGTGGATAAAATAGCCATACGCGTCAATGAAGAAGCCTTCAAATCTCTTCGTAGCGGAAGCAATCCGTCGTATGGTCATTTACCATGCCAACCGCCTGCATGAATGCGTAGCAAATCGTCGGACCCACAAAATTGAACCCACGGCGTTTGAGATCCTTGCTCATGGCATCGGACTGCCCGGTATGAGCCGGTAGATCCGCCACGGACCTCCAGGCATTTCGTACGGGAATCCCATGGACATATTGCCAAAGAAAAGAGTCCAGTGTCCCAAACTCCTCCTTTATGGCCAGGACACCCCGGGCGTTCCTGACAACCGACTCTATTTTGAGACGATTGCGAACAATGCCGGAATCCGCGAGAAGGCGTTTGATGTCACCTTGTGAATAGGCGGCGATCCTTTGGAAATCAAAGTGATGAAATGCCTTGCGGTAACCCGCTCGTTTCTTTAGAATCGTCAACCAATTGAGACCGGCCTGCGCGCCCTCTAGTGTCAGCATTTCAAACAGGTGTATATCGTCATGAACAGGAACGCCCCATTCCTCATCGTGGTAGGCAATGTAGTGCGGATCAGTCCCGCACCATTGGCATCTTCTTTTCATCTTTCTCCATTGGCCGGCAAAAATTGCACCGGACGTTTGAGCAATCCGCCGAAGGAATAGGCTCTACCTGTCTATACCGGAGCCAGTGAAAAATAGGCATTGTTAAACCAGGCTATGGGTTTGAGGTCTTCGTTGACCTGATAGGCCACCACTTCCGCCAGATAAACGGTGTAGGTGGCTGCTGTCATAGACGTGATCACACGGCATTCAAGGCTGGCGAAGACATCTTCTATCACCGGGGCTTTCACCTTGGAAGCCTTGGCCGTCCGGATATCAAACTTCTTGAATTTATCGACCTGTGGGCCATGTGTCGATCCCAATTGCTTTGCCAGATCGACTTGGTTGCTGGAAGCCACATTCAAGACAAATTCCCCCGCCCTCTCGATCAGGTCGTGGGAAACGATATGCTTGGCCACACTGACGGTCACCATCGGCGGATCTTCCGAGACAAACATGGCCGTCGCCGTCATAGCATCTCTTTTCTCTTCCGTTTGGACGCTCAGCAGTACGACCGAACAGGGGAGAGTACGGGTAGCCTTTATGGTTTTCTTTGCCATGATCATTCCTCCTTGGTTTTGATAATGATGATCCTGTTATCTATGCTTAAAATATACGGATGGCAAAAGCGCTCGTCAACCAGGGAGTATTCATTTGTTACCGGAGATATTGAAGATATAAATGGTGTCCTCAAGATCACCGGTATTCATGTGGAATACCATTTGAAAGGCCCTGCTGAAAAGAGAAGAGACGCCCAAGAGGCTAATGTTGGAATCAAAAAAAGCAATCGCGCTGTTTTTCCCACCGACCCGTCTTAACCCAGAAGTATTTTTCCTTGAAATGATCATCTATCTTACTGAAATTACCGGTGCTCCTACTTTTAACATACCCGGAAAATGCGCCCGGGCCCGCATTGTACATGGCGTAAAGCGAGCACGCCAACCCTTCTTTGTCTAAAAGGTCTTTTCCTTTGAGCGCCTTCATCTTTGGCAACGCATATTTCTTTAAGTACATATTCAGGATATCAATCCCCGCGGCGGCGTTGTAGCGGATGTCCCACCGGAGGTGTTCGATATCATAAAACCCCCGCCATATCCGTTCATTCACCTGCATCATGCCGACAGATGTCTTGGTGTACGACAGGAGATAGGTCAATTTATTGTTATCAACAATAAACTGGCGAAAACAGCTTTCCTGCCATGCAGTCCCGTAGACCACATCTTGAACCATCTGGAAATAGCTTTCCGGGATGCTGTTCTTTATGACATTTTTCTTGGTTGCGGCCTCCAGGATGGTCCTGATTTTCTGAATAAGGGTTTCCACATTGTCCTTGGTCACCAACCACTGTTTCAGATCATTCAGGGAAGGGGAGGTCCCCGGTTTTTCCGCCCAACACCTCCCGGGCGCCATTGCCCTGTAAAGTCCCGAGATGAACCACCGCGGAACGGTCATGGATGTTGGCGGAGCTTCTGTTTTGGGATCTTTCTGTTCAAGAAGTTTTTCTTCAAAGACCGGATTGGTGATTTCCAAGGGCGGTTCCATGCCCAGAAGCTTTCTCAAATTCGGTTCAATCAGCATGCTGTACTGCAGGATAAGGCCTTTGTTCTTGGATAGCATCCGGGCCAGCCGGATAAATCCGTTCCGGCTGATTTCGATATTTACGGCCGGCCCGAGTTTATCCAGCGCGGCCAATACGTCCGATGCGGCAAAGAACGCAAGGTATCCCCATGAATTCGAAGACGGCTGCCTGGACAGGTGGTCCCTTAATATGGGTGAGAGTTTTTCCCATGCATCCACAAACTGCTCCCTCACAAAATCTCCTGAGGAAGACGGGGTATCCGCCTCCAGTTCCGCAACAAATCGATATCTCGTCTCCAGCAACACGGTCAGAAGAATGTCCCGTTCCTCCGCCGTTAAAGGCATATCCTGCAGCGACATCAGGGTTTGGACCAGAAAAGAATCCCATGTTTCCCAGATCTCGATAAAGGCGTCAATCTCTGCGGGAGAAAGGGCCGCCGGAGCCGGCGGCTCTTCAGTGGTCGAGCCGGTTTGAATGTCAGCAAGGATCTCTATCTTCAACCCTTCAGGCTCGGCGGCGACCACGCCTGGCCTGAAACTCGCAAGCATGGCCTTCACGCCGGGGTGGTCTGCTTCAGGCACAGCGGAAAGTAAGAAAGGGGTCAGTTCCTCTATCGGCTCATTGACCGCGATATGGATTTGTCCAATGCTCGCCATGACGGGTCCTTCAAAAAACTTCCACAAATGTCCCATCAGGCTGTATGGCCGGTGATTTTTGTCCAGGAGAACGGAATCCACCATATCAAAGGAAAGCCGCCAGTTTCCGGGGCTTATCCGCGGCTTCACATGGGCCAGCAGATACCCGTCCCATTCGATGGGGAATAAACAGCCTCCCCCCATACGGGTTCCCCCTTTCATATGGACCGCGGCTTCAATCCTCAACAGATTATTATCGCCTTTAAGGCTGGGATTCGACAGAGAAATTTTCTGGCAGTCGTTGTCCGGATCGGTGACGACCAGGGTCTGGTCCGGGTCGGTGAAAGCCGTTTGAATCAAAAGGGTTTCAAGGAAAGGGTAATCCATTCTCATGGGAAAAGAGATGGTTTCGCCACGAACCGTTCCTGACGCAAGCAATACGCCCCCAAGCAGGAAAACCATCATTGTAAAAAGGGAAAAGCCGTTTTTTTTACAGAAATCCATCATCAGTCCTCGCACTCTATTGGAATTTCAAAATGCCAAATGAATCAGGAATGTGAAAATTCGGATTTGGAAGATTAACCGGAGACCATGTCAACCAGTGCGGATGGGAGGTATTGTCGGCACATTTGTAGAAATTCGCCCGCCAAACGGCATGTGGCGCGGGTGTGGTCACCTGGCAGTATCTTTCCAACAAGGCTATGGGAATTCCGTACTCAACGGTCCACGTGACGGGTTCCTTGATTTCCGGATCAATAATGCGTGGCAACGAATGTGCACGTCTTATCTTGTTGCATTCACTCTTTGGAATTTCAATCCGGCCTTTCCCCGGCAGCGGCTGGAAATGGAAGAGAATGGCGCCGCCGCAATTCATCTCAAGGTTGAAGTATCCTTTGGATGCATCGGAATCGGGTGTAAAGAAGAATTCGACGCAACTGTCCCCGCAAACATTATCTTGATCCCCTGTGGCCACGGCACGAACGTATCTGTCCTCGACTCGAAACATGACGCATATGGCCGTGTCGTCGTACGCAATCTTCACCTCCGCCTTCGGGAAATGGTCGGGTCTCTTCCCCATGTAGTTCTGGATCAGCTCGGATGAAATGTCTTTCCATGAGGACCCATCCCAACCCGAATCCACCTCAGGAAGGATTGTCTGTCTTTTTACGTTGCAAAACATGCGTTGGCCTCTGCACATCGAAGGCGCTGACTCAAACACGTACGGGCGCTGTTTCCGGACATCCTTGTCAAGCCCGATGGTCGGTGGTTTTGCTGTTATCTGGCAGCATTAATAGGATGCATTCTTTTTTGATTGCGCATCCTTAGAAAAGGAATAAGCTCTGCCAAAATCAGGTCATTTGTTACTATAAGGTTTTCATCAATAGTTTTTGTATTTATACGGGTAGCCTTCATGGCCTCATTTAATAATTCCTCTGGCAAATCTCAAGGGTTGTTCTCATAGAGGTCGGCTTT
>JBBSAR010000363.1:0-4889 GCA_038252125.1 Desulfatiglandales bacterium | reverse complement strand
GATCGCCCCGGCAGAATCCCTGCTGGAGGAAGAGACCCTGCTGAGTCAGACAGCCGGGCCATTTACCATCAACCAGCATATCCCCGTATTCCGACAGCAGTTGTCTGAATGGTGCGTATATCATGATGTGGATGTCAGCCCCTCGGCAGGTCTTCGTCAACCGGCTGTGGCGCGACTGGAAAAGCGGGTCGATCCGGACGGGCAGAATCTCATTTCCGTGCTTCATACGCTTTACACAGGGGATCGTGATTTCAAAAAAGATATCGATCTGGCCATGCGGGCCGCTTTCGGAGATGACTATGATGAGCTGGTTTTCCCGCCGGCCGCGGATCAACGAATACAGCTTCGGGTAAGATGGAAAAGCCTTCAGCGCGAACAGACAGCCGCGGATCTCTCCGACGGTACGCTTCGGTTTCTTTTTCTACTGACGGTTCTTGCATCTCCATCTCCAGCGCCTCTCATCGCCATTGATGAACCCGAGACCGGACTTCATCCCTCCATGCTTCCCATTATAGCCGAATATGCACTGGATGCCGCTGAGCGGGCTCAGGTTATTTTGACGACCCATTCGCCCCAGTTTCTTGATGCGTTTGAAGACACCCTCCCCACAACGACAGTGGCAAAATGGATAAACGGCGAAACAGTCCTCAAGACCCTGAAAGGGAAGAAACTGGCGCGCTGGCTAAAGGAGTATTCTTTAGGTGCACTTTACCGTTCCGGCGAACTGGAAGACATGGTGGAGGACGGGGAATGAATTTGGTACTGTTTGTGGAAGGGGATACCGAAAAAAAGACATTAGCCGGTTTTTTCAAACGCTGGCTCGACCCAAGACTGGACAGGCGTGTGGGTCTTAAGGTTGTAAAATGCGGCGGATGGGCTGATCTGATTAAGGAATCTCCGAAAAAGGCAAAAATATATCTGGAGGAGAAGGATATCATCGCGGTTTTTGCCCTTCTGGATCTCTATGGCCCGACCATCTATCCCGGTGCCTTGCGAGGTGTATCGGAGCGTTACAAATGGGCAAAATCCCATCTCGAAGGAAAAGTGGATGACGTCCGTTTCCGTCAACATTTTGCCGTCCATGAAACCGAAGCATGGCTTTTCAGCAATCCGGCCCTCTTCCCCAATGCGGTCAAGAATGCACTGCCGGCAGGCGCAGAGAAACCGGAAGAAATCAATTTTGATCAACCGCCGTCAAAACTACTGGAAAAGCTCTACAAAGAAAAGACCGGCCGCGGATACAAGAAGGTTGCCCACGGAAAAGATCTTTTTGACAGGCTTGATCCGGAAGCGGCTTATGGGAAGTGCCCTTATCTCAAACGCCTCTTGGATGATATGCTCAAAATTTCCAGGGAGGCGGGTCTATGAACGCTTCATCCCAGTCGTTTCGTAAATGGATGGTCCATGAAATTGAAACCGTACTTGGCGTCAGAGTTCTCCACCACCGTTTTGGAAAGCCGTTTTCAGGGCATCAAAGAGCGACAGCAGGGATTCTGGGGGACGATAGCCAATGAAAAGGTAGGGTGGTCCTATCTGGTTCAACTGGCCGATGCCGCCAGCCTGCTGGTCGAAAGCGTGGGTATGGAAGAATCGTGGAAGACCGCCATGGACGGCGTTCGCTGGTTTTCCGCCCGGGGATGGCAGTTAGATCAGGCGGGCGAATGGCTGTTTTTGGAATCCCCCGACATGCCTGGAAGCCTCCACAGGATACGCGCGCGTCTCAGGCGAGGATATCTTCGGACCTTTGACCGAATCAACCGGGTCTTTTCCAATCTGCTTCACGACAACTGGGACGATATTTCGAGCCTTTCCACTTCCGGGGAAGTAGTAATGGCTTCATTGAATGAGGGTTCCCCGTCAACTGCCGTTTTCTATATAGACGCCTGTCGACTGGACCTGGGATATCGTCTGGCCCATCTTCTGAACAAAGGAGAACCCGTTAAACGGGCATCGGTTCAAATCGCAAGGGCGCCGATCCCCAGCATTACAGCCCTTGGCATGCCATTTGCCTTGCCGCTTAAACGGGAACTGCTTCGTGTCGCTTTGTCCAACGATAAAAACACCTTTTGCGTCAGAGCACAGGGCTTTTCCGGGGACCTGGCTTTGGCGCAGGAAAGGCGAAAATGGCTGGAGATACATACCGGCGCCCGAAAATTTCTATCCATCGCCGATGTTCTGGACAGCGATAAACTGAAAAACCCGGGTCGAAGCAAAGCGATTCTCATTGTTCACGGGGATACATTCGATATCGAGGGCCACGAAGGGCAGCTCAAGCTTGAAGGGGCGGAAGAACATCTGGAACGGTATGCGCGAGCGGTCAGGAGGCTTCAATCGATCGGCTATAAACGCATTATTATCGCAACCGATCACGGCTTTTTCCACTGGCAGCCTGACGCCGATGAAGTGGAAAACAAACCGTCCGGTGAACTACTGTGGAAATCCAGGAGGGCAATTGTCGGACGGGATATGATGCACCCAAACGCCATAAAAGTGCCGGTCATGGGCTCGGAGATGGAAGCCATGGTACCCCGGAGCGTCAATGCCTTTCGGACCTACGGGGGGCTGGGATATTTTCACGGGGGCGCCACCCTTCAGGAGATGATCGTCCCGGTTATCATAGCAAGCTGGCCGGCAAAGGCCGAAAAGGTGGAGGTGGTTCTCAAGCCTTTAGGGCATATATCCAGCGAAGCTCCACGAGTCGAAATCCAGGCTGCCTCCAAACAACCTGCCAAACTTTTCGCCGACGGGAATCAGTTGTCCCGGAGGGTCCTGGTAAAGGTTAAGGAGCTTTCAACCGGCAGACTTATTTTTAGGCCGAAAGAACCAATTGCCGTTGAGCCGGGAGGGGCGCCGGTGGCCATTTCCCTGCATCTGGTTGAGCCGAAGCCCTCTGTAGCTTTTGGCACACCACTTGTTGTAGAGGTATTTGATGCCGATAATGAAGAGATTCTGGACCGTGAAGAAATTACATTGAAGGTGGATATTGATGAATGGTAACAGCGAGATAAACGTTTCGGTGGATTCTTTGGACAGCAAGCTCCTGGAGTTTTTCCCCGGCCGAGTGGTTAGGAAAGACCTGGTTCATAAGTTAAAGGTAGGTTTCAACATCCCCGTTTACGTCTTGGAATATCTTCTTGGAAAATACTGCTCCACAGCCAACGAGGAAGAGATCCGTGAGGGCTTAACCTTGGTGAAACAGGCCATTTCAGACCGTGTCGTACGCGCCGATCAGGGCGAGCTGATCAAAGCAAGACTCCAGCGCTCCCGCACCATAAAGCTGATTGATCTGATTACGGTCACATTCGATGAAAAGGACCAGGGCGGAAAATATTGGGCAAGGCTGGCCACATCAAGCCTTGACAAGGTCCACATTGATGAAACTGTGGTTTATCAATATGAACGGGTCTTGACCGGCGGTGTCTGGGCTAACCTGGAGATTCATTACGACGAGTCCATGGTGCATGGCGGCGTCACGCGCCCTTTCGTCCTCAGCAGAATGCATCCCATACAGATTGCCAGCGCAAATTTGAGTGAGTTTGTAAAGGCTCGGGAAAGCTTTTCCCGCAATGAGTGGGTCAACATCTTGCTTCGAACCATGGGATATGAACCTACTCAGCCTGATTTTACGTGGCGTCGAAAACTGCTTTGCCTCCTTCGCCTGGTCCCCATGGTTGAAAAGAATTTCAACTTGATCGAGCTTGGCCCCAGGGAAACGGGAAAGTCCTTTATTTTCAGGGAAATTTCTCCCTATGCCATTCTTCTCTCTGGTGGACAGGGCTCGGTTGCCGATCTGTTTGGATGGAAAAACCGCAAAGACAAACCCGGTTTAGTCGTTCGAAACGATCTCGTGGCCTTTGACGAGGTGGCCGGCGCACACTTCAAGCATGAGACAGACAAGCAGATGTACAAGGGATACATGGAGCAGGGCTCGTTTTCCCGTGGAGACGATAAAGGTACCATCTGGGCGGACGCCGGCATTGTTTTTAATGGAAATATTGACGGCGACGTTGAATCCATTGCCAGGACAACCCATCTCTTTACTGCACTTCCGGAAACCATCAGGAACGATACGGCGTTTCATGATCGATGGCATGCCTATCTTCCGGGCTGGGAGATGCTAAAGCTGAAGCAGGAACACTTCACCGAGCATCTGGGATTTATCGCCGATTATATCGCCGAAATTTTTCATAATGAGCTGAGGCCGTTGAATTTCACCGATTGTCACGATCGTTTTTTCGCCCTTGGAAGCCACGTGGGGAAACGGGATCGCACGGCCGCAGTCAGAACCCTGTCAGGGCTTATGAAGCTGATCCACCCAACAGGGCACTGCACTAAAGAAGAAATGGCGGAATATGTGGCCTTTGCTCTGGAAATGCGTCGTCGTGTGAAAGAGCAGCTCAAGCGGATAAACCCGATTGAATTTTCGCGAGTGAACCTGTCTTATATCGATAAAGAAACGGGAGATGAATTTATAGCGGAATGTCTCGAACTGGGCGCAATCCGGCTTATCCCTGGCGGTCCCCTGCCGCCGGGAGATATTTTCAGTGTGGGTTACGATTCCACGGGAGAAAGGGTCACTCTCTTCCGCATACAGGTCGCCGCCCTGCCGGGAACAGGGAAATTTCAGTTGGTCGGGGTTACTTCCAAATCCATTAAAGAAAGCGCTCGGATGGCCTATGATTATCTGCGCGGAAATGCAAAAAGAATCGGACTTGACCGAGATCTCAAAAGTTATGACTTTAACATCCAGGTGATGGCCCCTTGAATTTCGAAGGTGAGGACAGAATGGGAAAAGCCAGCATTTATCACCCCCCACAAAAAAAGGCCTCACGCTATCAGTGCATGAAGCCTTTTTAAATCCTGGTGCCTAGGACGAGAATCGAACTCGT
>JBBSAR010000362.1:0-4893 GCA_038252125.1 Desulfatiglandales bacterium | reverse complement strand
TGCGTTTTATTTTTGTAAATATTTAATACATTTATTTAATTATTTAATTCTGTCAATACATTTAATATTAATTCGCCCCTTAACAATAGTCATTTCAGTGCCTTTTGCTGCGCGATTTATCCTTTTAATCTGATGAAGCCTATATTTTTATATGGACAGACTAAAGATATTTAAAAAGAGCTTGACAAAAGAGGATCATTTCCCGTATCAATAATTTATTTAATACATTAAATATCAATGTGAAAATGGTAAGCGTTTTAAATTTTATTTCTGTTTATGCCTGTTCCAAATAATGAAAATAGAAAGGGAGGTTACTATGGACGTTAAAGCCAAGCTGTCCGAAGTCGTCGGCGCGGAAAATTTTTCCGATGACCCCAACCAGCTGCAAACCTATGCGACCGATTTCAGCTATACGCCCGAGGGAGTGCCGAATTATGTCGTAAGGCCCGGGTCTTCCGAAGAGGTGTCGGGGGTTGTGACATTCTGCAACGAAAACAACATTCCCGTTGTGCCGGTCAGTTCAAAGGTCCATTTTTATGGCGCCACGATCCCCAGGGAAGGCGGGGTGATTCTCGATATGGCCAGAATGGATCGGGTGCTGGAGATTGATCCTGATAACCGGCGCGTGCGATTCGAGGCCGGGGTGACCTGGGAGAAGTTGACCCGGGAATTGGCCAAGGAAGGGTTCCGGGTTATCATGCCTTTGACCCCGCCGGCCCAGCGTTCGGTTCTTACCGATTTTATGGAACGGGAAGAGCCCACCAATCAGGTTTACGATTATGGCGAGCCCTTGGAGGCCATGGAAGTGGTTTGGCCCACGGGCGAACAGTTTAGAATGGGATCGGCCAGCGTCAATGGATACCCCGACTCCCCATCCAAGGGAGGGAATCCTTCCGGCCCGGGCCTTGATTTCTACCGGTTTTTTCAGTGCGCCCAAGGAACCTTTGGAGTGGTTACCTGGACCAATCTGAAAATCGAATCCATTCCCAAGATGGACAAGGTGCTGTTTGCACCTGTTGACGATTTGGGATACGTCACCGATTTTCTGTACCGAATCCTGCCTCGCCGGATCGGCCAGGAAGTGCTCCTCTTGAACAATGTGGATCTGGCCGCCATGCTGGCGGAAGACTGGCCATCCGATTTCGAGAAACTGAAAAGCACGCTGCCCCCATGGACACTGATTCTGGTTATCAGCGGGCTTTTGAGACGTCCGGAAGAGAAAATTGCCTATGAACAGAATTTTCTGGCGGAGGTGTTGAAGAATGAGTTCTCGGACCTGAAATTGGGAGAAAGCCTTCCCGGATTCCCGGGCTTGAGAAACAAGATCCTGCCCATGCTTCGAACGCCCTGGCCCGCGGACAAACCCCATTGGAAGAACCGTGTCAAGGGCGCCTGCCAGAGCCTGTTCTTCCATACACGGCCGGTTTTGGCACAGCAGTTTGTCTATCTTGTGGAGGAAATCGCCGCCCGCCATGGATACCCCATCGGCGATATCGGCATGTACATTCAGCCCATCGAGCACAATCGTGCGTGCAGGCCGGAATTCAACTTCTTCTATGATCCTGAAAACGAAGCTGAAATCGAAAGCGTTCGCGATCTTTACAAGGAGTTGGCGCAGGTTCTGCTTAATGAAGGGGCTGTCTTTACAAGACCATACGGCGACCTGGCGCCCATCGTTTATGAGAAGGCCGCTTCCTATGCGGCGAATCTCAAGCGTCTGAAAAAGGTCTTTGATCCGAACAACATCATGAATCCAGGGAACCTGTGCTTCTAAGGAGGGCGCGACAATGGCCGAAGAGTTGAGTGTGAGATATTACAAGCCAAAAGAGGAATTCAAGCTCGATATCGGTGATATCGAGAACTTTGTCTACGATATGAGCCGGTGCATCAAATGCAAGGGATGCACCTGGGTGGAGCACACCTATATGCCTGGCGCCAAGTTCATGACCAGGTGTCCCAGCGCCACCAAGTATGAATTTGATGCCTACGGCGCCTATGGAAAAATGAGAATCGGCCACGCCATGGCCGAAGGGAGGCTCTCCTGGAACGAAAAGGCCCTGGAAGTGCTGTATGCCTGTACCCTGTGCGGCGCCTGCGACGTGGGCTGTAAGCGGAACCTGGATCTGGAGATCGAACTGGCTCTGGAATCTCTCCGGGTGAAGGCGGTGAAAGATGGTGTGGGACCCATGCCGGCACACAAGAAGGTGGCTGCAAAAATCGGCAAAAGCCACAACTGTTTCGGGTCTCCCCATGAGAAGCGAAACGATTGGCTTCCCGAAGGCATCGCGCCCGCCAAAAAGGCTGATCTGCTGTACTTTGTGGGTTGCAACGCTTCCTACATCAACAAAGAGATTGCACAATCCACCATGAAGATTTTCAAGGCCGCCGGAACCGATTTCATGCTCATGCCCGATGAGTGGTGCTGCGGCAACCAGATCTTTTCCGTGGGCATGGTCGATGAAGCCAAAGCGCTCGCCGAACGGAACGTGGAAGAGATGCGAAAGACCGGGGCCAAAACCCTCGTTACAAGCTGCGCCGAAGGATATCGCATGTGGAAGGTGGATTACCCGAAGCTGTTGAACATCTCGACCGATGAGCTGGGATTTGAGGTGCTTCATCTCGTGCAATACGTGGATGAAATGGTCAAAAATGGCGCGTTGGAGCTGAAAAAGCCCTTTGACACGCGGATGACCTATCATGATGCCTGCAGCCTTACCCGTCTAAGCGACCCCTGGACCCCCTATGAAGGAAAACGGGGATGGATGGGCTGCGTAGAGCCGAGGCTCAAACGACGGCGCGGCCGGGAAGGGGTTTATGCGCAGCCCCGGGATATCCTCAAAGCCATTCCCGGCGTGAATCTCGTGGAGATGCCCAGGATGCGGGAAAACGCCTTTTGCTGCGGCGCAGGCCGGGGAACCCGGGAAGCCTTTCCGGATTTTGCCGAATGGGCCGCTGAACATCGACTGGAAGAAGTCAGGGAAATCGGCGCTGAAACGCTTGTATCCACCTGTCCCTGGTGCAAAAATAATTTCGCCAAAGTTGTTAAAGCCAATGGCGACGATGTGCAGGTTCTGGATATTTCGGAAGTTATCTGCGCAGCCCTTGAGGGGTAGGCGAAAGGAGGAATATAATGGCTATATCAAAAGAGATTTATCGTGTGATGGAAGCCGTTGTCGGCGTTGAAAACATTTCCGACGACCCGGTAATCTGCGAGGGGTATCGAAGTGGTCCGGGGGGGTATGAGAGCGGACTTGGATATGAACGGGTTATGACCACCATCCCGGGATGCGTGATCATGCCGAAAAGCACGCAAGAGGTCCAGAAGATCGTAAAGGTCTGCTACCGCAATAACATCCCGTATGTCCCCTACAGCACGGGTTTTTACGGACCCCGGTCCCATCCTCACGTGGAAGATGCGCTCTTGATCGATCTCAAGCGCATGAACGATTTTATTCTGGATGAGAAGCATTTTTATGTGGAGGTAGGCCCCGGCATGGTCTACTCCCCCATCCAGGAAGAATGCATGAAACACGGCGCCTATGTGGTGATCGGGGGCGGCGGCGCACAGGCTTCAGCCATTGCCAACCTGATCGGCGACGGATGGTCTCCCTTGAGCCACCGGATCGGTTTGCCCCACCGGCGTATTCTGGGAACCGAATTAGTGATGCCGGATGGCGAGATCGTCCGGATGGGTTCCCTCGCAACAGGCGACGATCCCTTCTGGGGCGAAGGTCCCGGACCGGATTTGAGAGGGTTGCTCCGGGGATATACGGGCCTTCGCGGTTGCCTTGGAATTGTGACTCGAATGGCTATAAAAACGCTGCCATTCCAACCCGAGCGGCTGGAACCCACCGGGATTTCGCCCGATACGGCCCTGGCCCTGCCTGAAAAACGGATTAAATGGATCAATTTTACCGTGCCTTCCAAAGAGGCCCAGGTCACCGCCATGCGGGAGATCGGCCATGCCGAGATCGGCGGCGCCGTCACCAAGGTGCCGCTTTTCTGGCGCGCCATTGCCAAGGCGGAGTGCAAGGAGGAATTCTGGGATCTTTGGGGAAAAGAAACCGAAGAGAGCATTGCCAACTTCTTTATTGTTCGCGTTCTCCTGATCGGTTTTACCTCCGAGGAACAGATGGAATACGATGAGAAGGTGCTCATGGATATCATGGAACCTCTCGGGGGGATTGCACGCCGAACCAAGCCATCGGATGAGTCCTGGATCAAAAACGCGGATTCAGCCGGCATGTGGCTCATGTGCGGCGGGTATGTGTCCGTGGACTATGTTATTGAAACCCTTACCCAATCCGTTGACCATGGTCCGTCTTATGCTGAGGTGAAAAAGAAATACACGCCTCCGCTCATGCCCGACTACGGCGATCCGGGATGGTTCCAGAGTTTTGAACTGGGGCATCAGGGGTATTCGGAGTTTCTGGTGTACTGGGATCCTGACGACAATACGGAAGGCGTGGATCAGTTCTACGTGGACACGTCCAAGATGAACATCAAGAATCGGACGTATACGTCTTTGCTGGGTCCCCATCAGCCCCTTTACCTTACCGGTCCAAAATACGGACCCAATTATCACACCTTCCTGCTGAAGGTGAAAGACGAGTTTGATCCCAAATGGATGAGCCACCCGCCGGTTCCCCTGGCACATGATGTCTTCATGGAACGGGCGCCGTGGATGCATCATATGAAAGACTGGGAATCACCGAAGGATCTGCCAAAATAAATGATGTAGGGGCGAATGATTATTCGCCCCTAACAACCTATAAATCGTACAAAAGGAGAATGTCTTATGCCAGTGGGCGACATGATCCGGAGAAGCGCGGATAAATTTCCGGAAAAAACCGCTTTGATCTTCAAAGACAAGAGGATCACCTATCGAGAACT
>JBBSAR010000361.1:0-4909 GCA_038252125.1 Desulfatiglandales bacterium | reverse complement strand
CGTACCCGGCGTCCCCATTCTGGCCCTGGAAAAGACGGGGGAGTATCAGGTCGATGTCATCCTCCCCGAATCCTATATCCAAAATATCCATAGGGATCAAAAGGTCCGTGTGGGGATTCCGGCCCTTTCACAAGAGACCATCGAAGGAACGGTGGAAACCATTGTTCCCCGGGCGGACGTAAAGAGCCGCACCTTTCTCCTGAAAGTCACCCTTCCGGAACACGCGTCTCTGAAACCCGGACTTTTTGCACGGGTAGCAGTGCCCGTGGGCGTGGATCGCCTTTTGCGCATCCCCTCCTCGGCCATTGTTTCCCAGGGACAGTTAAAAGGCGTCTATCTCCTCAACGACAAAAACATCGCCCGGTTTCGCCTGATTCGAACGGGGAGGGTCTTCGGAGACCGGATCGAAATCGTTACAGGCCTCGATGCGGGCGCACGGTTCCTGGTATCCCCTCCTCCACAAACGGTTGACGGCGCACGGATTGAAACCGTCTCATAGGTGCCAAATGGGTCCCGCTGGAAAAATCGCCGGATTTTTTATCGACTCAAAGCTCACTCCCCTCATCATTATTGCCTCCATCCTTCTCGGGGTGGCGGCCGTCATCGCACTGCCCAGGGAAGAAGAACCCCAGATCATTGTTCCCATGATCGATATCTTTGCCCAGTTGCCGGGCGCCAGCTCCAAAGAGGTGGAACAACGGGTAACCAAACCCATGGAAAAGCTCCTGTGGGAGATCCCCGGCGTTGAGTATATTTACTCGACCTCCAGCCCGGGGCGGTCCATGGTCATCGTCCGGTTCCGCGTGGGAGAAGATGAAGAGAAATCCATCGTCCGGCTCCAGTCAAAACTCATGGCCAATGCGGACCGGATACCCTGCTGTGTTGCCGGCCCCCTGATCAAACCCCGCTACATCGACGACGTCCCGATCCTGGCCCTCACCTTCTGGAGCGACAGCGCCGACCATTTGACCCTCCGCCGCGTGGCCGCCGAGGTGGAGGACCGGGTGAAACGGGAACCCGACGTGTCCCTCACCACCCTGATCGGCGGGGTCAGCCGCCGTATCGAAGTCAGGATCGACCCCGTCCGGCTTGCCGCGTATGGGCTGGATCCGGATCGCATCTCCCAAATGATTCTTGCCGCTAATCAGGCCTCCGATGCCGGCCAGTTTCCCTCCAGGGATGGTCAGATAATTGTCCACACGGGCGGATTTCTGAAAACCCTTGAAGACGTGAAGAACCTGGTCGTGCACGTGCACAAAGGTAAGCCCGTGTATCTGCGTGATGTGGCCGAGGTCCTCGATACGCCGCAAGACCCCGACCAGTACGTCTTCTTCGGCGCGGGACCTGCCGGGCCCGAAAAGGGGCTTTCAGCGGATCTGGCCTCTGACGGGGTTAGGCCGGCCGTAACCCTGACCCTGGCCAAGCGCAAGGGCGCCAATGCCGTAAGCGTTGCCGAAAAGGTCCTTGAGCGGCTGGAGGAACTCCGGGGGAATGTGATTCCGGAAAATATCCAAATGACGATCACGCGCCATTACGGCGAGACGGCCAAGGAGAAGTCCGATGAACTCCTCCTCCATATGATGATCGCCGTTATCTCGGTCACCCTGCTCATCTGGCTCACGTTGGGGCTGAGGGAATCCGGGGTGGTGGCCCTTGCGATCCCCGTGACCCTGGCCCTCACCATGGCGACCTTCTATTTCTACGGGTATACCCTCAACCGGATCACCCTTTTTGCCTTAATCTTTTCCATCGGCATTCTCGTGGACGACGCCATCGTGATTGTGGAAAACGTGGTTCGCCACTACCATCTGGAAGAAAACCGCGACCGTTCCAGGTTCGCCGTTGCCATCGAAGCCGTGGACGAAGTGGGTAACCCGACCATCCTGGCCACCCTCACGGTGATCGCCGCCATCCTGCCCATGGCATTCGTGGGGGGTCTCATGGGACCCTATATGCGGCCCATACCGGTGGGCGCCTCCGCGGCCATGGTCTTTTCCCTCCTGGTGGCTTTTGTGGTAACGCCATGGGCGGCCGTCCGGCTCATCCGTCACCAGGCAGGAGCAGAGAAAGAAAAGGGCCAACCCCACAAAGATGACTGGTCCACACGCCTCTACCGCAGGGTCATGGGACCCTTGCTTCACAATCCTTTCCGGCGCTGGCTGTTCCTTCTGGGGGTGGTAGTTCTCCTGCTCCTTTCCTGCGCCATGGTGGGTCTGGGACTGGTCCGGGTGAAGATGCTTCCCTTCGACAACAAGAGCGAGTTTCAGGTCATTCTGGACATGCCGGAATCCGCCACTCTGGAACGAACCTCGGCAGCCGCCATGGAAATGGCGGATTATCTCAGGACCGTGAATGAGGTCACCGATTGTGAAATCTATGTAGGTACGGCCTCTCCCTTTAACTTCAACGGCCTCGTCCGGCATTACTACCTGCGCCAGGGCCCCAATGTGGCGGACATTCAGGTAAACCTGGCGGCCAAGGGATTTCGAAAGGATCAGAGCCATGCCATTGCAAAGCGTGTGAGACCGCAACTCAAGGCCATTGCAGACCGCTATGGGGCCAAGGTCAAGATCGCCGAGGTTCCGCCCGGACCGCCGGTGCTCTCCACCCTGGTGGCTGAAATCTACGGTCCCGATTACGACCGGCAGCGGGAAATCGCCGGAACCGTCATGAAGATCTTCGAGGATACGCCCGGAGTCGTGGATGTAGATTGGTACATGGAAGAAGATCAGCCGCGATACCAGATCACCGTGGACCAGGAAAAGGCTGCCCTGCACGGGGTCAGCGTCGCCCAAGTGGCCGGGCTGCTCCAGTCGGCCTTGAGCGGCAGTCGAAGCGGCCTCCTCCATGACCCCGACGAAAAGGAGGATATCCCCATCTTCCTGCGACCGACTCTGGCCTCCAGGGCCGGCCTCCACCGCCTGGAGGCCATGGAGGTGTCCACCCCCAATGGCGGCACCATCGCACTTTCAGCCCTCATCAAAGCGGAGCGTACCCCTTCGGATAAGAGCATCTACCACAAAAATCTCATGCCGGTGGTTTATGTTATCGGGGATGTGGCCGGGGCAAAGGAAAGCCCGATCTACGCAATCTTGGAGATGTATAAGAAGATAGAGGCCATTCCTCTTCCGGAGGGTTATCAAATCACGCAGCATACAGCCGCGGTCCCAGATAGTGACCAACGATTCTCCATGAAATGGGACGGGGAGTGGCACATCACTTACGAGGTCTTCCGGGATCTGGGGCTGGCCTTCGCGGTGGTTCTGGTGCTCATTTTCGTTCTGGTGGTGGCGTGGTTCCAGTCCTTTATAACGCCCCTTGTGATCATGGCCGCGATCCCCTTTTCCCTCATCGGCATCCTCCCCGCCCACTGGCTGATGGGGGCCTTTTTTACGGCGACCTCCATGATCGGCTTTATCGCGGGCGCGGGCATCGTAGTCCGTAACTCCATCATCCTGGTGGATTTCATCGAACTTCGCCTGGAACAGGGATCGCCTTTGGATCAGGCCGTCATAGATGCCGGGGCCATCCGTTTCAGACCCATGATGCTCACTGCCGCGGCCGTGGTGGTGGGGGCCTCCGTCATCCTCTTCGACCCCATTTTCCAGGGGTTGGCCATTTCCCTCATGGCCGGAGAGGTGGCCTCCCTCCTCTTTTCCCGCATGACCGTTCCGGTCCTTTATTTCCTGAGCAAGCGGGGGAAAAGTAAAGATCCTCACAGACCACCCGATCCGCATCATCTAAGGGAATCCCTTCCATCTCCAGCAGCGCCCGCTTCATCTCAAGCCCTCCCTGGTATCCTCCCAGGCCCCGATCCGAGCGGATAGCCCGATGGCAGGGAACAATCAGGGGAAAGGGATTGCGGGCCAACGCGGTTCCCACGGCCCGGGCGCCGTCATGCTTTCCCACGTGTTCCGCGATGAGTTTGTAGGTGCTGACCCTGCCCCGGGGAATCTCCGCTTCCGCCCGGAGAACCGATTCCTGGAACGGTGAGCAGACGGTCCAGTCCGCAATATTCAACGGGATTTTCCTGTCGTCTCCTTCCAGAAACCCCAGGATCGCCTCTGCGACCCTATCGATTTCGGCGCAGGATACGATGGCCGAATGGGGGTAGAGTTGAAACGCCCTTTCCTGGGCGGGCAGATCAGGCTTTGAAAGAAATATACGGACAATTTTGGGGATGGAATTGACCGCGGTCCAGATGATTCCCACGGATCCAAAAGGCGTTGTCTTGATAATTTTTCGATTCATACGCATTCACTATCTCGTAAAGAACTTTGGTTTCTTTTTGCCATAACGATAATTTTTCAACCGCGAATCAAATGATCAACGCTGACCTCTTTTAGAACCGTTATGGGCAATTAAGATTTTCAAACAGGAAACTATTGCCTCTTCTCATGCGATTTCCTGTCTCAATTCTTCACAAAATACATAGTAAGCCTTTTATTTTATGCACATTTTTCGTTTTTGTCAGGATGCAGCACGGTTGTTGCATGAGAATCGAAGACAGGATTGCCGGAAACACCATTGAAATTTTGGCTTTAGTTTTTTCCTCTTTCAGCCGATATAAATAGTATGAAAGAAAAAAAGGAGAAACCAATGCCATGAAGATCGATCCCAATCTGGAAATTCTGAAAACTCAGTATCCCGAGAAGACCTCTGGTGCGGTTAAGCCTGTCGGCAAAGACGAATTCTCGACTATGCTCGAAGAGGCCATCAACAATGAACCCTCAAGCACATTAGAAGGGAGCAAGAAACCACCGATGATAAGCAGCGTCGCGCAGTTTCAGTTTAACACCCCTTTCACCGTTCAAAACGCTCCCGTCGTTGAACGTACGGAGAAATTCCTGGACATCCTTGAAGAATACCAGAATAAACTACTGGACCCTCGGGCAACCTTGCGGGACAT
>JBBSAR010000360.1:0-4909 GCA_038252125.1 Desulfatiglandales bacterium | reverse complement strand
CGAGAGGATCTTATCCACATCCACGCCAATGGGAAAGGCGGCCAGCGTGGTGACGCCATTTTGACGAATAATCTCATAGGAATGACCGACGACCTTGATCTGCACGGGAAACCACTCTTCAAGGGCTTCCAGATAATTGTCGCAATACTCCTTTGTGTGGAACCCTATAAAATCATTGGATAGAAGGCCCCAAATGAGTTTCTGCAAAACGCTCTCGATACTCTCGGAAAAAGGATCCAGGATCTGTTCCTTGACCCTTCGCCTCTTATCCTCCCGGATCAGGCCCTGGATTTCATGGATATTGAAGAACGGCGTGTGCATGAACTGCCCCACATGAATCTCTCCTTTTTCCTTTTCGCTCTCTCCGTTTTCCAGCAAAAGGGCCTTGAGAATTTCCGCTATCTGCATGAGATGGTAGTCCTGGTTCCAGACGACAATATCGATTTTCTCCTTCTTGAATTGTCTTTTCTTATCGATTTCATCACTAATGGTATTAGCTAAAGTTGCGCTGCTGCTGGTGTATTGTACAAAATCGTTTTTTTCAAAATGCGGTCTGGGAAAAACCGGTGTTTTCTTATAAAAGAGCGGTGATCTGGTGAGGTGCATGAGAGGCCAGAGGAATCCATTGGCAAACTTGCTGTAATAGCTGTGCATATGTTTTGTGTCGAAAAATGCGAACCGCATATGATAATCGTATTCCTTATAAGTAAAATGCATTCTGTTGCCCTCATCTATCTGTATCAATGGAAAATGATCCGGGGCAATTTTCTGCTCCTGCATTCTTTTAAAAAGGAAATTATAGTGACCTCTCGCCACGTCTATGTCTTTTTCGCCCATGGAAGCGCCAATCCACGTGGTATCCCATTTATCGCTTTTCAGAAGCCCCGACATGGCCCCCACAAGGCCCCCTGCTCCAAAGTCCTGCGGCTCCGGCAGTCCTCCCTTTTCCACGGATTCCACCGCTTCCTGAATAAATTTTTCCGAAAAACTGAACGGCCCCCTGTTGGAAGCAATCACCAGATCACTCATCTCTTATAAGACCCCCACTTTCATTTTCAGCTCAACTCGATCCTCTCATCCTTATCATGCAGAAGCGCAAACATCAGCGTGAGATACTCTCGCAAATGTCTCGTGATGAGAAAGTTGTCGCGGACGAACTCTTTTGATTTCATGCCCATTTCCTCCATGAGATCCGGCTTTTTCAGTAGATATCGGATTCGCAGTGCGGCGCCTTCCGGCGTATTCACCAAAAAACCGGTGTGGTGATCGATGACCTGCATGCGGATGCCCCCGGTATTCCCTCCAATGACGGGTTTTCTTTTCCACAGGGCTTCCGTCACAGTGAGGCCGAACCCTTCTTTAATTGATTTTTGCAGAACGATGTCCGAAGCACGTTGAAGCGCATTAATGGTGCGATGGGCATCCGCGGGCAATAGAAGAACCTTCAAGTCAGAGTCGTCTCTGGAAGCCGTCCGGACTTCATTCAGCACGATTTCGCCTTCCGGATCATCCGAGGCGCCTCCCCCGGCGAGTACCAACTGCAACGCGGGGATGAATTTTTTTGCAAGCTTATAGGCCTCAATAACGCCCAGCGGGTCCTTGAACCGGTCGTAGCGGGATACCTGGAGAATCATCGGCCGTTCCGGATTTATGTCGAACCGGCTGTAAATGCTTTCAATCTCGTCCGATCCAAGATCGATGTTCTTTTCGTGGAGCGGGTCGATGCTTGGCGCTATAAGGTATACGGGATGGGGCAGAATTTGAGCAAAAGAGGCGAGGGAAAAGATACTCGCGTCATAATCGGATACAAAATTTCGCAAGTAGCGCCATACGGGTCTGAACGGTTTACTGGCGTCGATATGACATCGCCAAACCCATTTTCCCTTGTGCCCCTTAAAATGCCTGATTAAGGCAGCCGGCTGAGGGTCGTGAATAATGACGATATCGGCGTCATGCAACGCCCCTTCCAGAATTTCGGCTGTCTTTTCATTCGTATCCTCGTATATCTTCAAGAAGCTTTCCGGAATACTTACCCGGTTTCCCTGAATGGCATTATGGAAACTCTTGGTGCATTGATAAAAGACCGATTCTCCTTCGATCACTTCCCATCTCGTTTTGATCCCCAGTTCTTTCATAAAAGGGACCATTTTATGGAGTATTTCCGCCACGCCGCCTCCGACCCGTGTGGCGTTAACATGCACCACGCAAAGGCCTTTCAGCGGCTTGGCGAGCTGGCGCAAATGTTCAATAACATCCCGGCCGACAACCTGTTCGTATTTTTCGAGTACGCTTTGATTATCCATTTTTTTCCTGTCCGTTCCTGAAATGTTCGGAAAAGACCTCTTCAAGGTCTCTTTTCAATTCTCTCAACGGTGAAAAATAGGAGTTTTTTTCCCTTATTTTTTGACAAAGGGGTGCATAATCGTCTCCACAACCCGATAACCAGTTCTGGAAATCATCCAGGGAGTTCTCATTCCGATGCCTGGCATCGATAAAATGGTAAAAAATGCTGCCAACGGAAAAGTCTCTGATGATATCCAGAAGACCTTCCGGACGACTTACGGATATGGCGGTGTCGAAAACAACGATTTGGGATCGGATGAATTCAAATTGATCATCCCTTTTGGTCCATTGAGGAAATTCCGTCTCATCCAGGCTCTCATCTATGATTTCCATCAATTCATTTCTCAAATCTTCTATAGATTCAAATGCAACCGGGTCTATCACGCCCAGACGCTCCGCGAGGGATTTGTTATGCAGACTGCGAGCCACCCATATGGCAAAATCGTTATGATATTCGGCGTCGTCAAAGCGAGGTCGCAACAACCCTCCCCAGAAGTGATAATAAATGCTTCCCGGCTCTATCTGCCGCAAGTGCTCCTGAAGTTCCCGAAGATTTTGGGCCCTTTTCCCGGTAGCGATGGCAATGAGGGCGCAATCCTTGATATAAAAAGGATCTATCGTTTTTTCGTCTTCCACCATTCTCTCCTCTTAAAACTATGTGTCCAGCCCTTTCAAGGGGTTTGACTGAGTTGCGTCCTTGGTGAAACCTGAAACCTGATTTTAATTATTCACAGGAACGGCCTTTCCAACAATGGGGTCATTCCCCTATTTTTCTCGGCTGTTCCAAGTATATGGATCGATACGAATGTGCTTTTTCGATTTAAACCCATGCCGTCTACCGTGTTTTTTGGAAAAGTATACGTTATTGCCCCCATTGTTCCCGCCCCAAAATTCTCCTATGCTGGGACAAAAAAGTGAAGATCGGCTGCTAAAATCATTTTACCGGAAAGGAGCGATTTACCATGACAGAGCAAACAAAGGTTGTGAAAGGCGGGTTTCGAGCAACCCTGGCATTGATTATCTCCATCATTGCCCTCATCGTGTCTATTGCAACCTATTCTTCTTCCTCAAAAGAGGAAGGACTGAATAGCCAAATAACAAATCTCAAAGCGACGATGGAAAAGCTGAAAACAGAGAGCGCCGGCCAGTTGGACAAACTGCGAAACGAAACGGCGCAGACCCTTGATAAAATGAGCAACGCCCTCAAGATAGAAGAAGGGGCAAAAAAAACGACAGGGGAAACCAACCAGGATGCCACAAAATAATAGAAAATCGCAGAGAGGATACGGTTTGAAACCATTTCAGGCAATTTTGCAACCATTCGTGCCTTGCACGAGAAAGGAACGAAAGATGAAAAACATAAAAGGGATACTGCTCTCCCTCACGGCAGCAGCACTGCTCTTTACTCCGGCCTTTGGAGCCGGGGATGCTGAAAAAGGAAAAGCTCTCTTCAACGACCCTCAATTTGCTGACGGCAAGGCCGGGATTTCATGCAACACCTGCCACCCGGACGGAAAAAAGGCAGCAAAAGGGGCCGACAAGGAGAGGAAGGAGTTGGAAAAAATTATTAATAGCTGTATTGTAAATGCGCTCAAAGGAAAATCTATTGATCCCACGTCTTCCGAGATGGACGATCTAATTGCTTATCTAAAATCCGTGAAAGCGCAACAGTAAGCGAACCCCCTGTAAGAGGTAAATAAAAGTTCCTTGCCTCCCGAGGGGGCAAGGCATCGTTGAGCCGTCGGAATCTCATTACTTTTGGGCTTCGGAGTACCTTCCTTTAATTTTCCGATATTCCATGTACTTGTGAATCATTTCCGCATCCAAACCAACTGAATAAACACAATATCCCCTGGCCCGAAAGAGACTCCCCCAACACGTTATCAGGAAACGCAAGCGATAAGATATTGGCAATATCATATCCTTTGTGATAATTTCCCGAATCGACTCATATAGGACGGAACGAAAGGCAACCTATTCAAAAATCCTGGCAGAATGGAGTCACAAGGTCTTTTTTGCTGCCGCATCTTGGATAAACCTTT
Source organism: Desulfatiglandales bacterium (assembly GCA_038252125.1). Lineage (GTDB taxonomy): Bacteria > Desulfobacterota > DSM-4660 > Desulfatiglandales > Desulfatiglandaceae > DUZB01. The sequence continues at coordinate 524 of JBBSAR010000360.1, read as the reverse complement.
ACCGGCCGTGGAGAGGTCCTTCTATGCTGGTACAACGAAACCTGTTGAGTTTCCAACAGACTGTCCGTACCAGAATAGAAGGACCGGCGCTCCATAGGAATCAGATGCGGCAGCAAAAAAGACCTTGTGACGGAATGGCTTCCTGAGTCTGTATTTCGCTGCCAGGGAATTTGAATAGGATGCAATCGAGTCATACAGAACAGAACGGAAGGCAAATAATGGCGAATTCCACCGAAAGGGCTAACGGCACGAAACGGAACGGACACAAAAACAAAGAACCAGAGGCCAAAAGCGGCGGCCGATTGGCGCAACTTTCCGTGGCCGCCCTGGGCGTGGTTTTCGGAGATATCGCCACCAGTCCGATATACGCCATTCGGGAATGTTTCCATGGCGAATACTGAATTCCCGTAAACCAGGTCAACATCATGGGCATCCTCTCCTTGATGTTCTGGTCGCTGGTCTTGATCGTTGGGGTGAAGTACCTGGTGTTCGTTTTCCGGGCGGACAACAGGAGCGAGGGCGGG
>JBBSAR010000359.1:0-4913 GCA_038252125.1 Desulfatiglandales bacterium | reverse complement strand
CTGCTCAGAGACAATGCAGCCTCCTCTGCAATCCTTGACAGGTTGCTCCATCGAGGCCACCTGCTCAAATTTGAAGGAAAAAGCTACAGGCTAAAGGAGGCCGCAGAAAAACTTGCTATAGGGAAGAAGAAAGAATAAATTATTATCGTTCTGTCGCTGAAAATCTTTCCCTAACCTCGGGCGGGTTTTTATAATGGACGTCCATAGAGGGGTGGGGCATTTTGAAGTGGCCACAGGTGGGGCATTTTCAGGTGGCCATCCGGGCCATATAGAGTGGAATCACTATTATATTAACCCCTTAGATTTCAATCTGGCAGCAAGAGGCGTTTGCTCTGAGGTGGTTCGCATGCGTTCTACGAAAGCGAGCCTTCTTTCGATATCTCTGTCAAGTTCTTCTTGATGATCCCAGTAATACGCCAATGCGGAGTATATCTGACCAAGTGAAAGGTGAGGGTGCTGAAAATAAATCTCCTCAGGGCTCCACCCATAGGCGGTCTTCTCTATAACGATTTCGATGACTTTCATGTTCGTACCCTCTATGACGGGTACGCCCCCCGGATCCAAGCCGATGTGCTCGTACTTTGTTTTTTTTGAGGTTAGTGGCATGGCTTCTTCCTCCAAAATTGAAGTTTTACTTACACAGAAAAATAACACGGCATTTCATATATGGCAATACAACTTTAGACGTTATTTTGAAGGATTCCCTCCTAAAGAAGTCTTCGAGAACTCGAAAATGGTAAAGAAGGGCCTGTTCCAATACAAAAGCCTTCCGCATTCCGCGCATTTTGGACACCCGGTCCAGCTTCCATATCGTCCCCTCGCTGACGCGGGCCGAAATCTGTGCGAGTTTTAATGTAGTTTGTTTCATGTCATAATCAGTCATGAATCCTTCTTCCCCGAATTGTAGTAGAGGCCATATAGTCTCTCCGTGTCGGGCGTTCCCCTGATACGTGTCAAGAGATAGGCCGCCACTCGAAATACGATCGAAAAAGCGTTGCCGATGCCCGCTGCATCCCATCGCCTTGCGCTGATAAGGTTATCTCCAAAAAGATAAACCTGCCTCCCGAGACGATTCAATCGAATTCCAAATTCCACGTCTTCCATGATCGGGATATCGGGAAACAAATCCGCCTTCAAAACAGGCTTCCTCCTGAAAAACTGGACCTGATCCCCGAATGTGATTCCCAGAAAAATTGCCCTGAAATCGTTTGCTGTTTCAATGACGCGCAGCAGTGGGTTTCGGCTTTCAAAAATCCCTCCCACGGCGCCCCCCGCAATGGCGGGCTGTTTTTCAAGGACGTGAAGCATTCGGGTGAAAATGGACGTCGTTACAAGGGTGTCCGCATGGACGACCGCAACCACGTCTCCGGAGGCCGCCATGATTCCCGCACGGATCTGCCCGCCACGGCTTCCCTTTCGTCCGGAAGTGGCTTTATAGGGAACAACCCTGCCTCCCGCCCTCTTGGTTTCGAAAACGGTATGGTCCCTGGAAGCGGCATCCGCAACGATCACTTCCTTTACGACTTTATCTTCAAAGATAGCATGGATGCAGGCGGCGATCCTCTTTTCCTCGTTTCGCGTGGGAATTACGACGGAGACCGACGCCGGGGGCGTTTTATCGAGGGGAGAGCGGGCTTGCCTCCAAAAAAACCATGTTTCGGTAATCAGGAGAAGGTAGAAAGGCAGCCATTCCATGAGATAAGCCCATGCGGGCATCTCCCATTTGCCGGTGTGATAGAAAATTCCATGGGTCATAAAAGAGGCGCTGATGGTAAGACAAAGGACGATCCAGGATTTGGAAGGATGCAGGACCAGGAATGGAATAATCCACGTAATGTACCAGAAATGAACGGTTGGCGTTAGCAGCAGGAGAAGGCCTGTGGCATAGAAACAGCCGGGAATGGGGTCGCCTTGGTATCGAGGATTTCGGCTGGGATGGAAATACCGGAAACCGAAAAGCAGCAATGTGATGAAAAGGATATTGCAGAGAAGGGTTGCCGGATGAATTCCTCCAAGAAGCCAACGCAACAGGGCATGGATGGAACCATTAAAGGCGTAATTTTTTCCGAATGTGAGGATGCTGGAAAAGATCCGTCCGAATCCGTCTCCGTAAAAAGGCAGAAAGGGAAGAAAGATGGCCGCGGCTCCTATCCAAAGTTGCTTTACATTGCTGCGATTGATGAGGAAGGGGAGCACAACTGCCGCAACATATTTGATCTGGACTGCGAGACCGGCGAACAGAAACATCCAGCCCCATTTCTTTTTGTCGTAAAAACAGAGGGCTCCGGTCAGAAAAAAGAGCTGCATCACATCAAAATGTCCTTGCCCCGCGAAGGCGGAAAGGATCACCGGGTTCAGGGCATAGAGGATCGACCATCGAAGATCGAGTCCCCGAAAATTCAGCAGGGAAAAAAGAAATCCGATGGTTCCCAAATCAAAGAGGATGAATGTGATTTTGAAAATCAGGGGATTGTAGGAAATGGAGGCAAGGAGGGCAAAACCATACAAAACAAGGGGTGGATAGGCGGCGGAAAGTTCAGGATGGTTGATGTTCCCGTGAAACGGGTCCCCTTTTGCCAGGTTCAGCAATGCCGGATCAGCGGGGGCGTGATGGTAGGGGTTGATTCCACGGCTCAACAGGCGGCCTTCCCAGAGGTAGCGGTTTACGTCATCGGAAGGTTCTTGACAGAACATGGCCATTCTGCAGAGCAGGGCGAGTAGGAGAATCAGGAAGACTGCATCTCTTTTATCGAGATTCCTCGGAAAGACCAGCAGAAGAAAGATGCATAGTGCCCACTGCGCCCAAAAGATCAGGATAAAAAGACCGGCCGGGAACAAGGCGGAATTTGAATCCGCGCCATTCCATGGCAGGGCGATGCTCGTTTCGCCTATATTCCCAAGAAATCCCGTCTTCAGGCAAAGGGCGATGAGGAGGACCGCGGTCGTCCAAAAAAGGAAATTTCTTTGGAGGACGCCCGGGTTAGCCGATCTGTGGGTTAGACCTTTCATTTGCTTGAACCCAGGGCGTGGACAAGGGTTAACAGGCCGATAAATAGAAACCCTGACGCATAGGCCGCCAGAAAAGGACCCACCAGGTATTTGCCCGCGGCGATATAGTATCCAAACGATCCCGCGCAGTAAAGGCCAAGCACAATCTCGAAAATGCCCGACCAGGGGAGTCTGATTTTATAGGACATCAGCATTCGATCTCCTTTTTTGGGGGTGCGTACGAATCCGCTTTCATGACCCAGAATGGCTTCCATGACTCCCCGGGAATTGGACAAGGCAAGGCCGATGCCAACCACAAGCAAAAAAGGCAGGGTAGCAATCCTTTTGTACCAGTCTTTGTAAGAGGTCCATTGACTCACCGCGTAAAGGGTATTCGGGGCAACCATGGCCAGACCCAGGATCGTGGCAAGAAAAATGAAAAGGGATCTGCCTATGCCGACCTCCAGGAAGAGCAGCACGGGCAAGGCCAGAAGGGAGAGGATCAGCATCATGGGGTGTACCAGATAATGCGTAAGGTGAAAAAAAGCCTCTACTTTCTTGAAAAGAGACTCCTTGGATCGAAAAAGCCGGGGCAGCAGCTTGATTGCCGTCTGGATGGATCCCTTGGCCCATCGGAACTGCTGGCTTTTGAATGCCCCCACGTCCTCCGGGATTTCCGCGGGAACCAAAACATCGGGCAGAAAAATGGTTTTCCACCCTCTCAACTGGACCCGGTAGGAGAGATCCATGTCTTCGGTGAGGGTATCCCATTTCCAACCCCCTCCATCCACGATCGCCTGCTTTTTCCAGAGCCCGGCCGTTCCGTTGAAATTCATATAGAGACCGCCCCAGTTGCGTGCGGATTGCTCGATCATGAAATGTCCGTCGATCCCGATGGACTGCACCCGGGTAAGCAGCGAACGGTCGCGGTTGAGATGCCCCCAGCGCGCCTGAGCAAGTCCCAGGCGATGGTTGTCCAGGAAAAAAGGGACCGTCTTTTCCAGGAAGTCTTCCGGCGGGACAAAATCCGCGTCAAAGACGGCGATGAGTTCTCCCCTTGCAAGTTCAAGACCCTCCGCGAGGGCGCCCGCCTTGAAACCTTCCCTATTCGTCCTTCTTACAACGTTTATGTCGCACCCCTCCAGCCGGAGCCGGCGGGCAATCTCGTCGATAAGCCGACAGGTTTCATCGGAAGAGTCGTCCAGGACCTGTATTTCATGCTTTCCCGCGGGATATGTCATCCGGGATGCTGCCCGCATGACCCTTTCCGCCACGTTGTATTCGTTGTAAATCGGTATCTGCGTCGTGACAGTCGGCAGATCGTTTCGCATCAGGATGTCGCCATACTTTTTGCGCACGCTTTTTCTTTTTGTTTCAGCTTCCTTTGACCCCCTCTGAAAAAGGAAGAGCAGGACATAGCAGTTGAGGCCGTAAAGCATGAGCAGAAATGCCGTAAAAAAGTAGACGCCGATGATCAGGTGCGATAAGAATGGCAATAGAAGGGCCTCTCAACGTTCGGTGAAGATTTATCCAAGACGCGCCGGCAAAAAAGACCCCGTGAACGTGTTCCTGCCGGGATTCTTGAATAAGATACGGATGATCCTTAAGGTCAATTCCCGGGGATCGGATATCCCGATTGCCAAGATCGACGTTCCTATCTATAATGAATCCCCAACGTATTTCAAGCACGGATTGTGCCTGTTTTCAATGGTCAGGCACTTTGGCGTCAACAAACAAGCATAATCTAAAGAGATTATAAAACAATCACATGAAATCAATAGAAAAATCAATAGAAGCCATTTTCAGAAAAGCAGACCAACGGGAATCTGAAGGAAAAAATGTTCTCATATCGTTCTGGCAGGCCATTTTGGAGATCATGCTATTGGTCATGCGTGAGTTGGTTTTCAAAAATCCGGGTAAGGTGG
>JBBSAR010000358.1:0-4915 GCA_038252125.1 Desulfatiglandales bacterium | reverse complement strand
TCCGGGGTATGCTGCACCTATGCGCAGAAACAGGTGATTTTGACGAAGGATCACGAAGCGGAAGCGGAGTGTACCATATTCCACAACGACATTCGTTCCTTCGGCAAGGATTTCGAACGATACTACCAGAGAACGGAAGCCCTTCCGGGCGTTCGATTTATCCGAAGCTACACCTCCATCGTAAAAGAGGACCCGGAAACCGGAAATGTGACCATACGGTACGCGACCCCGCGGGATGGCGTAAAAGAAGAAGAATTCGAGATGGTCGTGCTGTCGGTCGGACTGAATCCCCCCAAGGATTTTACTGTACTGGCGGATACCTTCGGCATCGAGCTCAATGACCACAATTTCTGTAAAACCAATCCTGTCAATCCCATGGAGACCACAAGGCCAGGGATTTTTGTCAGCGGCGCCTTCCAGGGCCCCATTGACATTCCCGAGTCGGTTTTCAGCGCGAGCGGCGGCGGCGTCCAATGTGCCGAGCTCCTTGACTACAGGCGAGGAAATCTTTCCAAGGAAAGGATCTATCCACCGGAAAGGGACGTGTCCCGGGAAGAGCCGAGGGTGGGAGTCTTTGTGTGTCACTGCGGGGCCAATATCAGCAGCATCGTGGACGTTCCCTCCACGGTGGATTACGCCCTGACCCTGCCAAATGTGGTTCACGCGCAGCAACAGCTCTTTTCATGCGCCACGAATTCGGCCCGGGAAATAACGGACATAGCAAAGGAAAAAGGGCTCAATCGCGTGGTGGTTGCGGCTTGCTCGCCCAGGACCCTTGAACCGTTGTTCCGCGACACCCTTCGGGAAGCGGGAATCAATCAGTATTACTACGACATGGCCAATATCCGGGAACATTGCTCGTGGTGCCACTCCAAGGAAAAGGAGGAAGCCACGCAAAAAGCAAAGGACATCACACGCATGTCCGTGGCGCGCGCCTGTCTTTTGGAACCATTGCAGGAATTTGATCTTCCGGTCAACAGCCGGGCGTTGGTCGTGGGCGGGGGTATCGCCGGCATGACTTGTGCTTTGTCCATCGCGGCCCAGAAAGGACATGAGGTTCATCTGATAGAAAAAGCGAAGGATCTGGGGGGGATTGCACGAAGACTCCATTACACGCTGGAAGGGCTGGATGTTCAGGCCTATCTGCGCGATCTTGTGCGAAGAGTTTATCAGAATCCCCTGATCCATGTATATACGGATGCCACCATCCTGGAGGCCACCGGTTATGTCGGAAATTTTGCAACCAGGGTAAAGTCCGAAAAAGGGATTACGGAAATCAAGCATGGCGCCGCCGTCATCGCCATAGGCGCCGATGTCTATAAACCCACCGAATACCTTTACGGAGAAGATGACCGGGTCCTGACCCAACTTGAACTGGAGGAGCAGATCGCCCGGGGCGAAGAAAAAGTCGTTAACGCCCGGACCCTGGTGATGATCCAATGCGTAGGCTGCAGAAATGAAGACAGAAATTACTGCTCCCGCATTTGCTGCGGCAATTCTATCAAGAACGCCCTGAAGCTGAAAGAGATAAACCCCGAGATGGATATCTATATCCTCTTTCGGGATATGCGGACCTATGGGTTCAGTGAGGATTATTACCGGGAAGCCTCCGAAAAGGATGTAAAGTTCATCCGCTGGGAACCGGATAACAAGCCTCAAGTGCAAGCGGTTACGGAGGCGGGGAAGCCTGTTTTGCGGGTGATTGTGAACGATGAAATCCTGGGACAGGAATTGGGAATTGATGCCGATTGTCTCGTTCTGGCGGCCGCGGTGATTCCTTCCGAGGCCACCAAAGAAGTAGCAGGGCAATTCAAGGTCACGTTGAGCCCGGATGGCTTTTTCAAAGAAGCCCATGCCAAATTACGGCCCGTGGAATTCGCCGCGGATGGCGTTTATCTCTGTGGGGCAGCCCATTATCCGAAGAGCATATCGGAAACCATTAACCAGGCTTACGGCGCTGCCGGCCGGGTCTTAACGCTTCTTTCACACGATACGGTCATCGCCTCGGGTTCTGTTTGCGAGGTGGACGAGAAAAAGTGCATGGGATGCGGGGCCTGCGTTGAAGCCTGTACATACGGCGCCATAGAGTTCCAAAAGACGAAGACAGGACGGAAGGCTGTCGTAAATCCTGTCCTGTGCAAAGGCGACGGCCTCTGCAATACCAAATGTCCCACAGGAGCTATTTTCTTGAAACACTTTACCGATGAAGAGCTCTTAAGCCAGATTGACGCGGCGTTTCCGAAGCAAGAAAGCTTGCCGCAATTGGGGATGGCCGTTGGGGATGCGTAGAAAGCATCTGAAAGCTGAATTACATAAAACAACAAGGGGATAACGAATGGGTGCAGGAGTTACATTCAAGCCGAAAATATTAGGCTTTGTATGCCATTGGTGAGCATACGGGGCCGCGGATATGGCTGGAGTTTCCAGACTACAATATGCTACTGAAATGAGACTTATTCGCGTCATGTGTTCCGGCAGGGTCGACCTGGAATTCGTACTCAGAGCCTTCTCAAATGGAACGGACGGGGTTTTTATCGGCGGCTGCCATCTTGGCGACTGCAACTATGTAACGCATGGGAATTATCATGCCCTGAACATGGTGCTTCTATGCAGAAAAATAATGGAGTACATCGGACTGAATCCGGAAAGATTGCGCATCAAATTCATGTCCGCGGGCGATGGCATTCCTTTTGCCGAAATGATGAGCGACTTCAGCCGCAAGGTGAAACAGTTAGGACCGCTCGGTAAAGGGGAACGCGAGGCCGTCGAAACGGAAGAACTGCATGCCAAAATTGCGGAAGTGACAAAGCTGATCCCTTATATTAAGATAATGGAAAGGGAGAAACTGGAATCGCGTCTCGATGACAAGGAAGAACAGGAGAAACTTTTTACCCTTAGCGAGATTGAAAGCTTGTTTCGGGAAGTCGTCTCGTACTATATTGATCCGGAAAAATGCAAGGCATGCATGACTTGCGCCAAGAGATGTCCCGCGGATGCGATTATCGGAGGCAAGAACCAGATTCATGTGATCGATCAGGAGAAATGCATCAAGTGCGGAACCTGCTTTGAGGCTTGTCCGCCAAAATTCGGTGCGGTGACGAAGATTTCAGGCGAGCCCGCTCCGCTCCCTATTCCGTTGGAAGAAAGAATGATCGTCAGAAAAAGTGCAAAGGCGTAAGGAGACCCCCATGGACGAAAGCACCATTAAAATCAGACTCATGAAGGCTGAGGATTTTGACGCTGTAGCCGCCATTGACCGCAAAGTGCTCAAGATTTCAAGGACGGAGTACTACGAAGTCAAATTTGAAAAGCTTTTTGCCTCCACCGATTATCTGCCCGCATCGCTTGTGGCGGAAGAAAAGGATGGAACCGTGGTGGGATTCATCATGGGGGAAATCTATATGGGAGAGTTCGGGATTTTCCAGGAAGAAGCAAGACTGGATACTATCGGCGTCGATCCCGAATGCCAGCATAAAGGCATCGGTGAACAACTGATCAATGAATTCATGGATCATTTGAGGAGTGTGGGAGTCCAAAAAATTCACACGCTCGTGGACTGGAACGATTCCAAACTGATCCATTTCTTCAGCGCAAACCATTTCAGCCCCTCCAAAACCATCAACCTGGAAAGAAGCCTTTAGGGAATTCCTTTTTGATTGAGCATAAGCAATCAAGGTCGGAACTTTTTTATTTGAAGATCTTTAAGTATTTTGTAATGTTTGTCATTTCCGGTTAGAATTGGAAACCCGTGGGAAATCGCTGTAGCCCCTATCAACGCATCCGCAAGTTGAATGGAATGGCTCAAAAAATGCTGTTCCACAAAGAACATCGCTTTGACAGATATCTCTTCGGATTCCTTTTCTTAATCCTCGAACATATTCATGGACGTCCCCGACCGTGTCGTTATCTTTCCAGATTCCAAAAAGCTCTTTTTTTGTATTTTTGGTATCGTGTTCCTCGTAGGGAATGAGTTTTGCGCAGGGCTTGCCTCGAAAGGTTATTACAACCTCCTCCCCCCTTTTGACCGTATCGAGAAGCTCTTTTGAATTAAACCTCAAATCTTTTGCGGTTGCTTTCATCGTTTACCTCCATACATTTCAGTTTACACTTCAATGTATAAACTATGACGAACCCTGCGTCAAGAACGATCAGATAAAACAGATGTCTTTCATCATCTTACACTCCGATAAAACCATCAAACCGGTTTATTGTTACACACCTCGCGACCGCGACAAAACAGGCATACCACCCCAAAAGCCAGAAGATTGGTAAAAACGCCTATCACCAGACCGTCGAATCCGCCCGGGCTGTTTAACAAGCGGTTCCAAACCACCACTCCGGCAATTCCCGAAGCGGCGCCTGCGATAAACGCCGCCTTCGGTGCGTGAACACCGAGAAGAGCGGCGGCCAGCGGAACCAGAATAATAGGCGCCCAGAAATTGTAGGCATAGATTAGAATGTCCAGAAGGCTTCGGATCTTCAACGCGAAAACTACCGCGAGCGATCCCGTCAGCAGGGTGGCCACGCGCGCCCACAAAAGGCCCGCCCGATCCCCCAGCGGCGCGGCCCGAAGCGGGTTGACGATGTCGTTGATCAGGGAGATGGACGCGGAATTCAGAAATGAATCAGCGGAGGACATGACAACCGATATGAGACCGGCGACCACAAGGCCGCGAAGACCCGCCGGCAATGCCGACTGGATGACATAGGGCAGCGAGAGATTGGGATCCAAAGCGGGATTCATGGTAAGCGCCACCAGGCCGATCCCTCCTGAAATCGCAAAAAAGGGGATAGAAAATATGCCGCTCCACAAGGTAGCGCGTTCAATCCGTTTGATTTCCCGGCTGATGAAGAGACGACGCAAATAGGGAGGCACCAGCGTCTCGCCAAGCAGGAAAGTGAAAAACAGGGAGAG
>JBBSAR010000357.1:0-4926 GCA_038252125.1 Desulfatiglandales bacterium | reverse complement strand
TGATAATTCCGATATTCGTGGAAAAGGATATAATTCGTTGCGATATGTTGGATATCCCAGAACAGGCTGTCCCGGGACTGGCGCAGGGCTGGAAGCGACTTGATTTCCTGGTCGATCTTGTCAAGTTGAAGCGTGGCGGCGGTTAGGCGGGTTCGGGTTTTGGCGTGGGTCGCCAGGAGGGTGGAGAGGCCTAAATAGCTCAGGATGATCAGGGCAAGCAAGGCCAACCCAGCCAGGATGAGGATTTGGGAGCGCGTTTTGGGATTGGCCGGGAGTTTCATCGGACGCCCCGAATCTTGTATTGGCAGTTGACCTCGAATAACCGGTCCATGGAGGCTGCGCCGGGCGAGTTGTCTTGCACAAATGCCCCTTCGGGGACGCTTATCGTATCGATGGCATTGGTGAGTCCCGGCTCTTTCAACATGTTTTGCCGGAATTGAGTGAGATGGGCTTCTGGAGTGGCTCCACCTGTTTTGCCGCTTAAAAGAAGGGAGTAGGATGCCGCGGGTGTGTTGTCCGTCGCCGTCACCACTCGACGGCTCACGCTCAGACTGATGAGCTGAACGTCCAAAGGGACGCTTTTGCGAAGGGCTGCCAGTTGGCGGTTCCAGTCCACGCGCATGTTTTTCAAGCCGTCCAACTGGGCGACCACGTCGCGATACGTTTTTTCTTGTTTTCTGATTTCGCCGATTAGCGCGAGTTGTGGTTTTTTGTCGGCAATCCGTTCCTCAGTACGTTCCAGTTGGGTCCGGCTCATGTTCAGGGTGATCAACTGGTAGGCGATGAAAAGGAGGACGAGAAGCGGAATCGTAATCCCCACGCATCGGAGGACGAACATCCAGGGGATCGCTCCGCCGTGACGCTTTTCTTCATCTGTGATGAGATTGATATGCACGTTCATGCGCTCTCCAAGGTGGATAAAGCGGCGCCGACTGCGGCCGTCAGCCGGCATTCCTGGCCGCGGACGCTTTCGCTGATGACCGCCGCTCCGGTCTCAAAATACTCAAGCGGATTCCAAGCGAGGAACTCCAAGTCGAACGCCTGCTCCACTTCCTTCCGAAGCGGGGTGAACGCGCCGCCGCCGCCGCTGAGGTAAAACTGGCGGATCCGGCAGTTCTCCCGTCGTTCCACGAAATCGCGTGAGACCAGGAGCTGCTTGATGAAGGGTTGGGCGGCTTCGTTCACCCAGTGCGAGATGTCGATGCTGCCTGAGGAGACGATGTCAATGGCCACTTGCGGAGAGACCCCGAGCCCTTGCCGGACCTGGTTCATGACGGACTCGACGCCGAACTCGAACTTTCGGATGAGAACGGGAAGACTGCGGGTGAAAAGGGTGAAAAGGCTGGCATTTTCGCCTACTTCAAGATGGCCCACCGTTTCCGAGGTGCCTTTTTTGTTTTGGCTGCTCATGAAAGAGGAGAGGGTTGCCAGCCCCGAGACCTCGATCGACCAAGGGGCGGCCGGCCCGGACGGCAAGAGGCGTGGCGCGTAGGCGGCCAGGGCGGACGGGTAGGCCACGGCGAGCACACGGGACTCGGAGCGGGCATGGCCGTTCACCAGCAGCTTGTAGTTGATCCGGAAGGTGTCCGGTTTTTCAAGCCCCATGTGGGGAACGATCTGACGTTCGGTTTCAGCCGTAAATTCACCGGGAAAACTGAGCACCTTGATGATCGCCTGATTGGAGGGGAGCGCTATGGCGCCATACGAAGCCTGAAGGGATTTGGGCAGGACAAGCGCAAGAGGGATTTCATCGGATTCAGGTTTGGAAGGAAAGAGGGTCGGCGAAAGAATGTCAGCCCCCAAAAGAACGACTCCAGATTGCGTTTTTTTTAGCCGCACACATTTCAGGCCTGTAGCTCCGAAATCGAGTCCCACCACATCGGTGGGGGATCGATCCAGTTTTTTCAGCAATTCTTGAATATTGGCAGGCATAGAGTTTTTATAACAAACAAAAGTCCCTGAATGCAATACATATAAATATAAAAGCAGGCTTCATGCCAACACCTGAAATTTCCGGGAACGCGTGAAAAACCGCACGTTACGCAGAACAGATTAAGTCGTTTTTGCAAACAAGAGAAAGAGGGCTTATCGGTTTCCCGATAAGCCCTCTTCTTTGAAACAATCTACCCTCGAATTACGATTACGGTGTAGTTGCTACGTGCACGGTGCATGTCGGCCCTGCGCTCAAGATGAAGGTAGCCGGATAAGCTATGTTACCCTCGGGGCATTTCGGGATGCCGTTCTTGAGATACCCTGCCAGTTCAGACACCGTGATGACGGCGTTAGCGGTCAAGTTTGAAGTCATGGCTAACTGTTCGCCCGCGTCACGGATGAGCCGGAGGTTGTTGGCGCAGGTGCTTTTGCGGGATTCAGAACGAATCTTCTGAAACGAGGGAATCGCTATTGCCGCCAACAGTCCGATGATGGCCACCACGATCATGATCTCAACCAGTGTAAAACCTCTCTTCTTCATCGCCTTCTCCTTGTGTTGTTTTGGGCAACTACTGCCCTGATTACTCTTCATGAATAATATATAAGCACACATCATGCCAACAAGGAGAAGGGTATTGTTATGGCAAACAGGATTTAATAAAGAGGATATTTTCTATCAAATATGTGAAAATAATCGTTTGCTTAGGCTACAGGAAGGCAACACTAAAAGTCATAAGTTGTTGCGAAACAATACGAAAGGCAATTAACAGAAGAATAATCAAATAGTAATAAATGAGAATGTAGAGCTCTCGTTGTTTTGCTTAGGAAATCATAAATTAGAATAAGAGAACACGGTTATAGAAAACGATAACTTTATTGAGGCTCTGGGAGTTTCCGATAAAGCGTGGCAAGGCTGATTTTCAACTCTTTTGCGGCCTTCTCCTTATCGCCGAAAGATTCGGACAGAACGTACTGGAGATATTCTTTCTCTTTCTCGCGAAGAAATGCCTTTAAGGATTTCCCCCTGAATTGGGTGAGGTTGGGTGTCGTGGGGCTGTTTAGAATCGATCCAATCGGTGTTGCAGAGGCGATTCGCAACGGGAGCAATTCGCGCGTGATCTTATTGTCCAGGGAGAAGGTAATAGCGTGTTTAATGGCGTTCTCAAGTTCACGAACATTTCCCGGCCACGTGTACTGCTCCAAAATCTGGCGGGCTTCAGGGGTGATCACGGGAATGGGCTTGGAGTCTCCGCACTCTTTTTGCAGCACATAGTGAACCAGCGGAAGAATGTCCTCCACCCGTTCCCGTATGGGCTTGATGGCAATATTGATGACGCTGAGTCGGTAATAGAGATCTTCGCGAAACAGCGTTTTGGAGATCAGCTCTTCCAGCGGGACGTTTGTGGCGGCGAGCAACCGGACATCAACCGGCACGTTTTCGGTTCCGCCGACCCGCCGGACTTCCTTTTCCTGTAAGACTCTGAGAAATTTGGCCTGCAGGCTGAGCGGCATGGACCCGATTTCATCGAGCAATAGGGTGCCCCCGTTGGCCACCTCGAAGAGGCCTTCCTTATTTGCAGAGGCCCCCGTGAAGGCGCCTTTGACATAGCCGAACATTTCCGATTCGAGAAGCGTTTCGGGAAGGGCCGCACAGTTGACGGCCAGGAACTTCTTGTCCTTTCGCCGACTGTAAGCGTGGATGGCTTTGGCAACCAGCTCTTTACCCGTTCCGCTTTCACCGGTGATCAGAACCGTGGCGTCGGTGGGGGCAACTCGCTCGATCATTTCGCAAACCCGACGCATGGCATCGCTTTCGGCCACGATATTCTCAAACTTGTATTTGGCACCGAGCTGGCTTTTCAGATCGACGTTTTCTTCCATGGTCCGATGATATTCCAAAGCCCGTTGGACGGTAATCAGGAGCTCGTCCACCTTGAAGGGCTTCGTGACGTAGTCGAAAGCGCCCATCTTCAGGGCTTCCACGGCGGTATCCACCGAACCAAAGGCGGTCATAATCAGGACCGACATGGTCGGTTTCTGCTCTTGCGCCAGCTTGAGAAGGTCCATTCCGTTGATGGGGCTCATCCGGATATCGGTGAGCATCAAGTCGAAAGAATCCGATACCAGCAATTCCGAGGCTTTGACGGGATTAATGACGGGCGTTACGTCGTATCCTTCAGCTTTTAGAAGCGTACTTAGAACGCTGAGGATACTAGGTTCGTCATCTACCAAAAGAATTCGCGCCATATCGTTATTCCTACGGTTGAACAACAGCAAGATAAGCTAAGGCACGATTTGTGTAAAGAAAATATTCTCATTTTCGCGAGAACGGCGCGAAAACGGGCTTTCTGATGCAAGTGGCTGTGTAATTATTACATTTTAATGGCTTCAGCCATTCGGAAGATCGGGAGGAACATACAAACCATAATGCCGCCTACAATGACGCCGAGAAACACCATGAGAATCGGTTCGATCAAAGCGGTCAGTCCGGCAATCATGGTTTGCACCTCGTCCTCATAAAAATCGGCAATGCTATCCATCATTTCATCCACCTTGCCGGTTTTTTCTCCGGCCGCAAGCATGCGCACCAGCATTTTTGGGATTTGGGGGGCTGTGGTCAACCCCGCGGACAGCGGTTCGCCGCGTTCTACGTAATTCCGGCCTTTCAGCACGGCGTTTTCAATGACCTTGTTGCCCGTGGCGCCGGCCACAATCGATAAAGCGTCCATGATGGGAACGCCGCTTTTGACCAGTTGCGAGAGAATTCGAGCCAACCGGGCGACGCTGACTTTCAGGGCCAACGCCCCGAAGATCGGAGTCTTGAGAATGAGGCGATCGACGAACAGATTGCCGACCGGTGTTTTTTTCCATTTGTTGAACATAAAACCCGCGACCAGAAGTGCGGGAATCACAATCGGAGCGCCGTGGCGGAACGACTTGCTCAGGTCCACGAGAAACTGGGTGGGCCCGGGCAGTTTGGCGCCGAAATCCTTG
>JBBSAR010000356.1:0-4930 GCA_038252125.1 Desulfatiglandales bacterium | reverse complement strand
GCCTGGCCAGGCGCAACCGATGGAAAAAGCAATGCCAACATCACTCCCACGAAAAGTCCCTTCGCCTTATTGGACATGTTCTTTTTCTCCTTATTAAAACTTCACTTTGGGGGCTTCCTGCCGTTCTTTGGGGACTTGGAAAAAGGTAGCCTTTTCAAAGCCGAACATGCCTGCAATGATATTTGTGGGGAAGCTTCGGATTTTTATATTGTAACTCTGAACCATTTCATTAAACCGCCTGCGTTCTACAGCAATACGATTTTCGGTTCCCGCCAGTTCATCCTGCAAACGGATAAAATTGGTGTTGGCCTTCAACTCCGGATAACGTTCAACTACCAGCATCAACCTCCCCAGGGCGGAGCTGAGTTGGGTGTTGGCCTCAATCTTGTCGTTTACGCTGGAGGCGCCTGCCACTTTTGAACGGGCCTGGGCAACTTCAACGAAGACCTCTTTTTCGTGTTTGGCATAGCCTTTGACCGTCTCGACATAATTGGGGATCAGATCATAACGACGCTGGAGCTGGTTTTCCACCTGGGCCCACGCTCCCTTGACTCCTTCATCCATGGTCACAAGGCTGTTGTATGTTCCCTTGAAATAGGAATAAGCAGCAAGCACTATGAGCAGCAATACGCCAAAAACGATCAATACGGTCTTAAGTCCCTTTCCCACGTTATCCTCCCAATGAATTTACCAGTTTAGAAAGCTTTTTCATTTCCCTCAGGCATCTTTTGAACAGATTAAGGCTTTCTTCATCACTGATTTTAGACCTCTCTTCCTTGATGGCGAGGAGGCCTTCGAATACGTCTCCCTCCAAGTCAAATGCGTCGGCCACTGCCCGGATGATCTCCTGTCTTTCTTTTGGTACGGCTACGCTTTTCAGATACAATAAGGCCTCAAAGATAGCCATCAGCGCCGGGAGCGCCTGTTTGATAAGCCCTTTCAGCGCCTTTGCCTTCCCCGAGGTCTCGATGAATGCCTTTCTCAACAGGAGTAGTTTGCCCTTAATTTCCCTTTCACACTGGAGCCTGAGAAATTCGGGGTTGAATTCGAGATCTTTGAGGATCACCTTTCCGAAAACCTGGATGTGGTTGTTTCGAAAACTGAGATATTCCATGGGAAACACATCCAGGGAGGTCTCTACGTACTCTTCCGTTAAAAAGAGCGGAACGGCCACCCCCCTTTTTCGCCATTTGCTTACCAGATCAAAGGCCCGGTCAAGATGCTCTATTCCATCTTCCGTAAGCACAATCATGAAATTAATGTCGGATTTTCCAGGCTGGAAACCTTTCCCTGTTGCGCTGCCATAAAGGATAATACTGACAAGATCATCGCCGTAAAGGGCCTTATAGTCATCGGTGATATCGGGCATTATCGCTTTTGCGTCTTTTTGAGTTTTTACTTTCATCTTCAATTAAAAGCCTCCTCCAGCGCCGCCGCCGCCGCTCATACCGCCACCGAATCCGCCAAAACCACCGCCGAACCCACCAAAACCACCGCCGGTCCCGCCACTGGAACGGCTTGATCCATACCCTCCTCCACCGACAAGGCCGAAGAGGAGAAGCAGAAAATAAAACCAGGACCCGCCGAACATTTTTGAAATGAGCATAATGATGA
Source organism: Desulfatiglandales bacterium (assembly GCA_038252125.1). Taxonomy (GTDB): domain Bacteria; phylum Desulfobacterota; class DSM-4660; order Desulfatiglandales; family Desulfatiglandaceae; genus DUZB01. The sequence goes on along the minus strand of JBBSAR010000356.1, from coordinate 3,316 downwards.
TCAGGAAAATGATGACGGGAAAAAGGGAAAACCCACCCTGTTTCTTGAGACTGCTTTTGGGGGCCTGGCCGGACAGCTCTACTCCCGAAGCCTTTGCAATGACCCGGGCCACGGCCAAGACGCCTTCAAACAACCCCTCGCCGAACTTGTCCTGCTTGAGCAAAGGCGTCATGTACCGATCGCGTATCTCCCCGACCAGGCCGTCGGGAAGTATCCCCTCCACGCCATACCCGGTCTCAATACGCAGCTTTCTCTCCTTGACCGCCACGAAGACCAGAACTCCCTTGTCTTCCCCTTTTTTTCCGATTCCCCAAGCACTGTAAAGGCGGTTTGCATAGTCATTGTATTCCGCGCCTCCGATATCGGGCATGGTGACAACGACTATCGGAACCCCTGTTTTTTGGAGCAATTCCGCCGTGACGGCGGCAATCTTCTGCTTGTACAGAGGGGAAATCACATTGGCGAAGTCATTAACAAGGCCCTCCGGTTTCGGGAAGGGGCGTTCCGCCCCGGCTGAAGAAACAGCAACCAGAAACAGGAGGATGAGAGCGGGCAGGAGGATGAGGTGTTTCAGTTTCGCGGATCGTGACATTGGCTGAACATAAGTCTCTGAATTCTAATAGGCTAAGGTGCACATTCCGACTTTTCGGATTTGACGAGCGGGCTCAAAATCTCAAAGGGATTCCCCGAATAAACAAAAGGAATACGAATAGCATACAACCAAATCAATCCCACGTCACTATAAATTTCGTTTACTTTGCCGTCTTTTCTCCACCTACTCCACATTCTTGTAAATGAATACATATTCCTCGTCATTGATGTCTATGGCGATGTTTCCACCTCTTGATTCGGCATAGACAACCCAACCGGGCTTCTCCTCTCTGCAGCATTCCACCTGAGGGGAGAACCTTCCGCTTTTGGCCTCATACCAAGCCAGCAACATGGGATCAGATGCCATTTCGAACGCCTTCTGATCCGCAATGAGCTTTGCCGACTTCAGATCCATGATCTTATCATCCAGATGTACGGGAACACGATTGGGCAACATATCGCTTGTCAGCGTACGACAGGTAACCATAAAAGCTCCTCCTTTTGCATCCTAACAGCTCAAGATAAAACTCCTTTTCCTTTTTCTTCTCCTCTGCCTTCCTTCAACCACGCCATGGCATCCGCCTTCTCCATGGCATCGAAATAGCGAACGTCTGCCGCGGTGAAGGGCTTGATGAAGGCCGTCAGCGTCTTTTCCCATTTTCGATCCCCCACCACGGCCAGCCGGTCAATATCATTAAAATGCTTCGCTCCGAACTTGGTGTCCTCCCACAAAGCCCCAACCGTCCAACCATGGAAATCCTTCAATTCCACGAGAATGCGAACCGCTTTTTTCTCCTTCATCAGACCTTCTATCTGGGGAACAAAAAGCTCGTAATCCTCTTTTTCGAGTTTCCCCTTAAACACAAGGGTTACAATCAGGAATCCGTTTTCCTCTAATTCGATCTCATTAAATCCGGTGGTCATGGGTCTCTCCTTCTTTTCAATTTTTTCCATTCGCACCAACGCTCTGCGCGGGAACGAACGCAATACAGATTCACCTTCGATGAACCTGGCATTCCATATTGTCAAATTATTTGCAGCATAACCCATGGAATAAGATTCATGAATAGGGTAAATCATTTATATCTTGTATTTTTGCGCGGTAGGTTCCATCCGAAGCGCGGCGCCTACCCAACTTTTCATACGATAATACAGGATGCACTCCATTTATTTTCCCAAATGCATCCAGTATACTCTCTTAAATGCAACACCTATGAGTAAAACATGATGGATAAAAATTCCGATGCACCATCCATTCTTCATGAAGGCCGAAACTGTTGGCGGACCGCCGAGGCCGATCGGTTGGCATTCCTGATCGATGCCGATGCCTATTTTTCCGCTTTAACCTCTACCATGTCCCGGGCAAGACGAACCATCGTCATTGTTTCCTGGGACATCGACAGCAGAATCCGTCTGGTGCGAAAGACCCCATCCGCCCGGAAGAACATAATTCTGGGGGATTTTCTGCTCAAACTTGCCTCAGAAAACGACAACTTGCATATCTACATCTTAAACTGGGATTACCTCTGGATTTATGCCAAGGACCGGGAGATTTTCCCCGGTTTTAAAAGATTCAAAAAGAAGAACCGCCGAATCCATTTCCGCTTTGACGGAAATCATCCCGTGGGCGCATGCCATCACGAAAAGATGGTCATCGTGGACGACCAGGCGGCCTTTGTCGGAGGGATGGATCTGGCTAAAAACAGATGGGATACGCAGGAACACAAGGTCGATGATCCGGCCAGGTCGGACCCCTTTTCAAACCGTTACGATCCGGTCCATGATGTCCAGATGGTGGTGGAGGGACCGGCTGCAAGAGAGTTGGGGAAACTGGCCCGTGAACGCTGGAGACTGGCAACGGGACGCAAGATGAAAATGCCCGACGGGGAAAAAGGAGATCTCTGGCCAGAAGGTCTTGAACCGGATGGCGAGGGGTTGCCCATATCCATATCGCGCACGAGACCCGCCTACGGAAAGCAACCGGAGGTTCGGGAAATCGAGTCTCTCTATCTGGATGCCATCGCGTCCGCGCGGCGGCATATTTACATCGAGAACCAATATCTGACCTCCACCTCCGTGGTGAAGGCCTTGTCCATGCAGCTGGAAAAGGACGATGGCCCTGAAATCCTCATTGTAATGCCAAGTAAAAGCTCGGATTGGCTGGAGGATTCCACCATGGGTCTCTTGCGGGCACGGGCACTCAAGCACCTGGAGGGCGTCGACAAGTTCGGCCGGATAGGGGTATTTTATCCAACAGTGCCCCATCTCGGGGATGGTCGGATCAATGTCCATGCCAAGATTATGGTGGTCGATGACAATCTGGCCACGGTAGGATCGGCGAACCTGAATAATCGATCCATGGGTGTGGACACGGAGTGCAATCTCTCTATGGAAAGCAACGGTCGGAAGGAAAGGCAATGGATCATTGCCCGTTTTCGCAACCGCTTGATGGCGGAACATCTCGGGAGCACGCCGGAGGAGGTAGCAAAGCAAATCAAGGAAAAGAACGGATTGTTGTCCGTTTTAAAGACCCTCGGTTCGGGAGAAAGAAGGCTGATACCCCTCACCGCTTCGGATGAGCACATGGGATGGGTGAACGGACTTATCCCCGCCGAAGTCGCCATCGACCCGCAAGAACCCATTGACGCGGAAAGGATCTTGAACAATTTCGTACCCGAAGACGTGAGAGAAGAAGGGCGGCTGAGGTTATGGATCCTGCTGGGTC
>JBBSAR010000355.1:0-4967 GCA_038252125.1 Desulfatiglandales bacterium | reverse complement strand
TTGTTTTTTCGTTCTTTTTTTTTTTTGCCCTGAAATGTTTTTTTGGCGGGGGTTTAATTATTTTTCTTATGAAAGCGACTGCAGAGCTTCCAGCTCCAGGTTGCAGTAGGGGCACCACACTCCGCGGTAAAAGCTCTGTGCAAGAGCCCCCATCCTTAGAAGTTCCGATGAACTGATCATCTGGCCCTGCTGATGAGGCAGTGTAAATCCGGGTGCCTGGTCTCCCGCGTTCAGGGTACGCTCCATGATTCCGGAGTGAAACGGGAAAACCCGGGCAGGATGTAACGAGGAGAATTTAACAGGCGCGGCGGGAGCGGTGAAATTGCGGCGGGAGGGCTGAGCCGCGCTCTTTCTCGCCATGAAACCAGGGTGCAGGCCTTCCGCACTCCGCAAAGGTCGAAACGATAAAAGGCCGAGTGCTATTAAGGAAGAAAGTCTGCCCCAGGCTTATCGTTAAATTCAGGGTCCCGCTGGTACTCAATTCTATAGGGCCATCAGAGCCATTCGCCTGAATGTTCGGAACCGGGCTGGTATCGGCGTTCGCACTACCACATAACAAAAAGAGCAAACCTAAAAGCATCAAAAAAACGAAGTTCTTTTTCATTTTCATCTCCACTCGATTCCCTAATAATAAACCTGCCTTCGGGCACGATCGCTTTTCTTTTCCTATATGCATAACCGCCAAGGAGGCCAGATTCAGGAAAGCATATTTCGCCTGGTACTTTTCCGTAGACGGAGCCGACCGGAAGTTCACCCGACAAGCTTGTTTGCGTTCCCATATCCAAGCTCGCGATGGATTCGGGACCCGTATAGGGCATTGAGGCACAAGATAGAATAAAACCCGGTTGCGCCGTCGACTTCGGCCCAGGAGAGGTACATCCAACCCCGGTTGGTGACGCTTAGCGCCGGGGCCTGCGGTAGCGCGTTTGCCGTGCCTGATAGAAAAAGCATACAAACACAAATCCCTACGAATAAATATCTTTTCAATTGCATTCTGTTCTCCTTTTTTGTCAAAAATAACCAGGGCTCTTAAATCTTGTTTATCGGCATTTTGAAGAAAAACATGAGAAACAAATTCCCATGAATCCATGGAAAGGGTGAGGCAAGAAAAGGCGTTGATTGCGGAAAGGTGAAGGTTTTATGATACTTCACGATCCATCCTTCCCGATTTTCTGCTCCAGCAGCCCATCGCTTTTCTGCTCCAGGGTGCGCATGGGCGCGGAGCGGTAAAAATGTGTTGAAGTTGGCGCGAATTTCAGGGATTTAAGGTTATCGATTGAGGCGTCTAATGCTGTGACTTAGGCGAAAGCAGGAATCATGAATTTTAAAAGAGCGATATCCCGCACTACCCACAAAACAACAATCTTCTGAATTGCAATAAAATTTGTTGCAATATTGTGTAATATATGGTTAAATTATTCATGACCTTCGAATGGGATAATGAGAAAAATCGCAGTAATCAAGCGAAACACGGTATTGATTTTGGTACTGCAATAGCGTTGTGGAACGATGACAAGCGGGTTGAAATCCAGAGTTCATATCCAATTGAAAACAGGCGTATTTTGATAGGGAAAATTGATGGAAGAGTATGGACGGCAATTTTCACACTGCGGGGCGGTTCCGTGCGAATCATATCCGTTAGACGTGCCAGAAAGCGGGAGGTGATTCTCTATGATCAAAAAGAAAATAGCTAAGAGCGCGGAAGAATTTGATCGGCGATTCGATGATGGTGAGGATATCCATGACCTGATTGACATCTCCAAGGCTAAAATTGTTCGGCATGGTAAAAAGGTACGTATCACACTCGATGTAGCGGAAGAACTGGTTAGTGAAATTGATGACATCAGAAATACCATTGGCGTGGACAGAGGCGCCCTGATTAAGGTCTGGCTGTACGAAAGGGTAAGGCAAGAAAAGGCGTTGATTGCGGAAAAGTGAAGGTTTCATGAAAGAATTGCCCCTTCGAGGGGTTAACCCAAAGCCGGGCACTATGTATCCGGGTTTTCACTCTCTTCTTTTTGCTTTTCTTTATGTGAACGATAATTTTTTATAAAATCTCGACAGAATTACACAATATCAGGTTTGAAAGAGTCCGTGAACATTGGGAATTGTTAAGCCTCATAGTGGCTTCAGAAGAAAACGAAAACGCTCTTCCTGATATGCCAGACGTTGAGATTCGAGAGTACAATAATGTGCCTATCACTCCACCCCCAATGCCTTAAACACCGCATCCTGCGGATCGGCATAGAAGCCGGTCTGGAATTTTGCAAACAGTTCTCCGGGGATGCTGGCGATATCCCCCACACTGGCCATGGGCAACAGTATGCGCTTTGCTCCGGCGTCAAAAGCCACCTGGAGGGACTCAGCCAGGTTTTGGACCGGCACGATGCTGCCGCCCAGGCTCATGCTCCCTAATACCACCAATTGAGACTGAACCGATTTCCCCAATACGGCGGAACATAGGGCCACAAACGCGGTAAGGGTCATGGTTTTTGTGGGACCCGTGTTGTGAAGTTCCACGATGTGGATATGATAGTTGTGGTCCCCGGCCTTTACCGATGCACTAACGCCTGCGGCATTGGCCTTGTAATAGTCGAAGCCGACCTTGACCGCCTCTTTTGCGGCACTCACGGAGCCGAATCCTGAAAGGGTTAGAGAACCGTTGCCGGGAGTTACCTGCGTCTCCAGGCGATAGAGGCCCAGGTGCCCGGTATTGCCCGTGGCCACGGTATGCAGAACTCCGGGATGGAGTGGACCCTGGGGAATCAGGGAGCCACCGCCCTGCTCCGGTACGCTGATGAATTTCTCTTCCATGTTCTCCTGATCTATGTAAGAGAAGTGGACATCATAGAACTCCATGCCCCCGATCTTTTTGAGTTGTTCTTTCACGCGGCGACGGGTTTCGAGGGCATATTCCAGACAGCGCCGGACTGCCTCTTTATCATAATCTTCATGGGGATAGAGTAGCTTTAAAAGACCCGATACCGTGTGTTTTACCGCAATGGTATCCCGCTGATTCAGATCCCGGCCCAGTTTGAAAAACCGGTTGATGGCATCGGAGAAATTCCGTTTCCGCATCTCCCGGAAGAATTCGGCCAGATAGTCCACGATCAACCCGTACTGGTTCGTGATGTATTCCGGCCGCATTTTGGGGATTTCCCAGCCCGGGATATAGGAGTGAAAACGATCGAAGAAGGCCGAATCGATCATGGCTTCGGGAAAGGGAGCCAAAAGATGACTGGTTTTGACCAGGGTGTCCACCGGCTGATTGAGGTTCCCCACAAAGACCATGGAGGCATAGGCGTTGATCAGATCGCGTCCCCTGGCAAAGGAACCGGAGGCCATATAGTCCTTCATGATCTGCACGCCGTCGTTGTCCTTAAACGAAATCCCGGCCACCTCGTCAAAGGCCACCACGTCCCACAGACCCACAAGCCCCACGGTATGGTTCGCCAGATTATAGAACAGATTTGCTACGGTGGTTCGACCGCCTGAAATGAGAATGCTGTTGGGACTGATCTCTTTATAGATATGGCTTTTACCAGTCCCCCTGGGGCCAAGCTCGCAAACATTGTAATTATTCTCGACCAAAGGAATCATGCGGGTCAAGAGGTGCCATTTCACCCGGTTCTCGAACTGGGTGGGTTCGAAACCCGTGGAACGGAGAAGGACATCGAGCCACTGTTCTTCGGTAAAATGCCGTCGGCCCTCAAAAAGCTCTTCCATGTCCATATTGGGCATCTGGATCGGTTTCAACTCCCGAACAAGAAACGGCGACCCCTTTTGCCCTTCCTCATAGAAATACTCCATGGAGATAATAGACCAGATCCCCCCGGCCAAGAGTTTTTCATAACGCCGAACGGTTTCGGTGCTGATCTCAACCCCTTTTATTCCCAGGTTGGACAGAAAAGCCTCATATACATCCCGCTTTTCATTGAGCTTGACCGTAGCCTTATCAATGATTTTCAGGCTGCCCCGTTCCCGAATGATCGATTTCACCTTTTCGGCTTCATCGGGTCGCACATAATTTTCGGCCAGAATCCGCTTTACAGTCCCAAGCCCTTCCTGGATAATCGCTTCATCGTTGGAGGCGCAGTGCTGTCCAAGCAGGTACTCCAGCACATATACCGGCACGTTCGCGCCTTCCTTGACCAGTTTGGTAAGGTCTTTGCGAACGACCCTGCCTGCGAAATGCCGATTGAGAAGATCGTCCAGGCTCTCGTCCATAAGTTCTTTCGGGATATCAGAAGTCATCGGTAAATGCCCTGTCTATGATTACATCCACACTCTCTTGTTCCACTCCGGTCTCCGCGTCCCTTAACACAAGTCGGTATTTTGCCTTTTTGTCATATTGCCTGTCCTGAAGGACAAGGGTCACCGATTTCTGACGATCCTCCATATTGTTTGAGGAACTCTCAAAGCGAATGGACTCGATGCTGGTAACCGGGTCATTCCCCTCGTATACGGCCACTTTGAGGGTGATTGGTTTCACCCTGTCGCTCACCGGTTCCATCTGGATCATTTCGAACCGGTGCCGGGAGGTAGTAATTTTATGGCTGGTCCCCAGCACATGAACCGTAACCTGTTTCGTCATTGTAGCACCCGCTCCCTTGTCCTTTCTATGCCGCACGGTGACCACCGGCACGACGATCTCCTGAAGCATGGCCCCGCCGTGCACGAATCTGGCTCCACCCATAAAATGAAATCGATTGGCCCCTTTGGGAATCCAGAACTCCATGTCTCCCTTTGCATCAGCGGTAATGTCAGTCCTGCCATGCCACACACTTTCATGCTCTCCAAGATCATGCCCCAGGAGAAAACGCTGCTTTGCCTTCACCGTTCCCGGCGGTTTATCCTGGAGGCTGCTCTTATCGGGTTCTCCCGGAGACGATTCCGTAAAAAGGAAGCCGTGATCCGCGGTCACAAGCACATGGTGTCCATTGAGGTTATTGATGACGTAGGTCACC
>JBBSAR010000354.1:0-4990 GCA_038252125.1 Desulfatiglandales bacterium | reverse complement strand
TCGAGATACCAGAGCCGGGCAGCGGGGGCCTTGACTTTCTTGACAATTTCGACGTGATGACCCCAGGGAATAGCGGGAAAGATTCCTTGAACAAGTCGTTCAAGAATTGATCGCGGTTCGTCTGGGAGTCCCCGGCAGTCTGGATTCTCCGCTTCTCGAACAGTCTGTTCCGTAAACAAACGTCCCCGACGTCCCATTTCTTGAACAGCTTGTTCAAGAAACTCGGGGCTCGAATATTCGGAGAAGAACTGACGCATGAGCCAGACGTTGTTGGCCGAAAATCCCCTTGAGCCTGGAAATGCCCGGCGCAGATCCGCCGCCACCATTTCCACCACCGAATCGCCCCAATGGAGGATTCTTTGCTTTTCCACGATCGCGCGGCCGATATCCCAGTAAAGCAGGATCATGTCGCGGTTCACATGACGCGCAGTCGAGATGCGGGCTGCCGTGACGCGCGCTTTAAGGTCCTCGATGAACCGGCGGTAATCCGGGGTGGCCAGAACGGCCGCATCGCTTTTCATTGGGCCAATCCTTTCAACAACACCTCGGCCTCCTTCTCCAGTCGCCAGAACTCGGCCAACAGTTCTTTAGCATTCTGGTACTCATAGGCCTTGAACTTTCGCCGGAGACGCTCTGCGGATTTCCATATGTCATTGGCCAGATTGTCAAGTCTGGGTTTGTTAAGCGACAGGGACATCATGACTCCTGTTTCAGGATGCATATGATCAGAAAAAAACGGATTTCGGCTTCGTTGTAGGTCATGGAACCTCCCAGTGGCCGCCCTTGGCCGGGCCGATGCGACGGAGCAGGCCTTGTTCCTGCAAGATTTTGAGGTTTCTTTCTATGGATCGTTCAGTAACACCGATCGATGCGGCCAGTTCAGGAATGGTCAAATTCCCATCCTGTGTCAACGCGGAAAGGATTTTCCCCGACGTTTTCCCCGACGTTTTCCCCGACGTTTTAAGAGGTTCCCCGGCAGTTTGCGATTCTTTCGGTATGGTTTCTCCGACCCTTTCAGTCTTTTTCCCCGACGTTTTCCCCGACTTTCGGTGAACGGTTACGGTAAACAGGCAGCCGTCATGATTATCGATAAAATCGATTTCCGGCCACTCCTCCACTGCACGTTTGATTCCTGAACCCAGCCCGCGATATGGTAATATTCCCTTTGCCGCGTAGGAAACCAGGATGGGATTTCGGATAATGGAATTGCCGAGACGGATTTTCTCAACGGTCAAATTGTCGGGCAAATGGCCGGGGCTGATGATTTCGATGCGGTTGTCGAAGATGAAAAGCCGGATGGCCGCGCTTACCAGGTAGTCCCTATGCAGAAGGGCATTGGCAAGAAGTTCTTCAAAAACCAGTGCAGGAATTTCGAGTACGCCGGGGGAGTTCACCCCTTGCCCGGATTGGACCTTATGGAGATTGCGAAGGACAAAGGCGAGGGAATCGTCAAAGACTTTTTGTAACGGCCCTGTGAAGTCCTCCGAATCCAGGTAGTCGGAAGCATGAATCTCGTTGCCCGGATACCGGACCGCCTTCACCACAAATTGGGGCACGATCCATTCCGGCCGCTCGGCAAAAAGCAATACGCCGGCCAGATTCAGCCTGCCGTCCGCGGTTGCCAAATTCATATTTTGGAGTAACTGTCCGAAGGCCTCCGGGGATTCAGGAATGTCTTGCTTATAGAAGCTCTTGAGAAAATCACGAAACCGCAGTTTGTCCAGCTTATCCGGTCCCGCGCGGGTCGGCAGCTCGTCGGCGTGGAATTGATCCGACATTTGAAACAGACGGCGCAGTTCCTCTTTCGAGTTTACCCGTCGCTTGTCCGAACCAGCCTTTAGCCAGATGATGCCGTTTCGATCGAAATACGGTTTATCAATCCCCCTGGGAACGCTCATGATTATCACAACCCGATCTTTTCCCACTACCACATTTTCGGTCATGGGCGAAATGGGACTGCGAACATGCTGGCTGGCGGCGTTGCTGATGAGTTGGTTGATCCGTCCGATTTCGGTTCGGGAAATACCTGTAAGTTCTCCCGAATCGGTTACACCGATGAGAATGCTTCCCCCTTCGCTGTTGGAAAAGGCAACCATTTCGGAGGCAAGGGCATCTGCATTGCGAATATCCTGCTTGAATTGCAGACGACTGTCTTCGCCTTTCATGATTATGGCTTTGAGTTCACTTTTGTTCATTTTGAATCATAAAATACTGTTAAATGGTGGTTTATGAAGCGCATGAGTATATCAAACCATAGGGGACCAAATGTCAAATGCTATTTGCCATGAAAACGCAGTCGTTAGCGGATATAAACATTTTTGCTGGTGACGGGAAGCCGGAGCTTCCAGGACAATGGGTTCCCGAGCTGGAGCTTGGGAACCAGGGGAAAATCTTTGGTGTCCGCGGAGGCAATACAAGTTGACGGGCCTGTTTACTTACGTTATTTTTTTAGCAAAAATATGGAGGGTATTATGGACAACATTTTTAAAGATGTAGCTCTGTGGAAGGCCTCGCGCGCCTCCTGATGAGTATCTCTCCCATTCATAACGCCTATTATCAGTATCTTCAAGAGGAGAAATATCCGGAACTCTATCCCGATTTTTTCTATGAGGAGTTGGTCCGGCTTAAAGAAACGAAGCCTGCCGTTGAAAAAGTGGATTCAAAGCCTATATAATCATGGTAGAATGGCTTGCATGGGATAATTCGTCACGGGATTGAAACTTTTGCGAAAGGAATCAAAATGAGAAATCGAATATTTCAGACAGTCATATGGTTGCTTCTCCTGGTCTTTTTATCGGCGGTGTCGTGGGCGCAGGAGCCCATCATCTACCCAGGCAAGGGGCAGAGCCCGGAACAAATGGAAAAGGATAAATTCGCGTGCTACGAATGGGCCAAACAACAAAGCGGCTTTGATCCCGCAAATACCGCTGACGCTCCCAATACGGCGCCGACACAGTCGAGCGGCGCCGGAGGTGAGCGGGTCAAAGGAGCAGCCAGGGGTGCTGCCGTTGGTGCTGTGGCGGGCGCCATCGCCGGAGATGCGGGAACGGGTGCAGCAGCAGGCGCCGCCGGCGGCGCAATGATTGGAGGCATGAGGAAACGGCGGGCAAAACGAGAGGAAGCCAAGGCCCAGGAACAGACCCAGCAGGCAGAGGCCTCTGCATATGAAAAAAAGCGAAGCGCTTATGACCGGGCCTATTCCGCTTGTCTGGAAGGCAAGGGCTATACCGTAAAATAATGCTAATGGTCTGGGCAATAAATAGCCCGGGCCATTAACCACCCCACCCAGATAAGGTTATCCATACATTTCATATTGTTTTCTGTTTCGCAATAGCATAGTCTACACAGTGCGAATGTCGTGTCACCAGCTAAAAATCTCATATATGCAAAAGGAGAGATCATGAACCTGGTCGCAATCATGGGAAGTCCTCGGAAAGGCAAGGCAACCGATAGGCATTGTCCCGCCTCTCTACAGATGGTTTTGCGACTGGGCAACCAGATGCATCAGAGATATCTCACTGCATTTTTTTAAGGAGGATTCAAATGCTTTTAAACCCAAAAATCACAAAATATGAACATCTTGATCCCGGATCCCGGGAGATCATGCTGAAGACCATTGCCTTTTTTGAAGAAATGGGCAAGAAGAAACTCAAAAAGGATTATCATGATCAGGCCTGGTATGCGGATTTTATTGACTTTTTGAAGGAAAACAAAATCTTCGCCACACTTCTCACCCCTTCCGGGTACGCAAAAGATAAGCCCAATTACCGCTGGGACACATTCCGCAACTGCGATTTCAACGAGGTACTGGCCTTTTACGGCCTGCCCTACTGGTACGCCTGGCAGGTGACCATTCTGGGCCTGGGACCCATCTGGATGGGGAAAAATGAAGCGGTGAAGCAAAAAGCCGCGGAGCTGCTCGATGCAGGGGCCATTTTTGCGTTTGGCCTGTCGGAAAAGACCCACGGAGCGGATCTTTATTCCTCGGAAATGTCTCTCACCCCCCTCGCGGAAAACCGCTATGTGGCCGACGGTGGAAAATATTACATCGGCAACGGGAACGAGGCTGCCATGGTATCCACCTTCGCCAAGGATTCGGAAACGGAGGAGTATGTCTTTTTTGTAGTGGATTCCCAGCACGAAAATTACGAGTGCATCCAGAATGTGGTTGCCTGGCAGGGGTATGTTGCGGAATATGCCCTCAATGGCTATCCCATTACGGATCAGGATATCCTGTCCACGGGCGGAGATGCCTGGGATTCAGCGTTGAACACCATTAACGTGGGAAAATTCAACCTGGGCTGGGGGAGCATCGGCATTTGCACCCATGCCTTTTATGAGGCCATTACCCACGCGGGCCATCGCAATCTCTATGGCAAATGGGTGACGGATTTCCCCCATATTCAGCAATATTTCGTGGATGCCTACAGCCGCCTTGCCGCCATGAAGATGTTTGCTCTGCGAGCCAGCGATTACATGCGCACGGCCTCGGCCGAAGACAGGCGTTACCTGCTCTACAACCCCATGGTCAAGATGAAGGTCACCACCCAGGGAGAGGAGGTCATTAACCTGCTCTGGGACGTGATCGCGGCCAGGGGATTTGAAAAGGACACCTACTTTGAAATGGCGGCAAAAGAAATCCGCTCCCTTCCGAAACTGGAAGGCACCGTCCATGTGAACATGGCCCTGATCATCAAATTCATGGCCAATTATTTCTTCAATCCGGATGCATTCCCTGAAATTCCCAAACGGGATGCCCCCGTCAACGACGATTTTCTCTTCAACCAGGGGCCCACCCGGGGGCTGGGCAAGATTCGGTTTCACGACTACAAAATCGCCTACGACAGCGTCGATCTTCCCAATGTGAACCGATTTAAAGAGCAGATCAAAGTCCTCAAGGAATTTCTCAAGACGGCCGCCCCGGATAAGGTACAGGGGAAGGATATCGATTTTCTGCTGAACCTGGGTGAACTTTTTACCCTGGTGGCAT
>JBBSAR010000353.1:0-4994 GCA_038252125.1 Desulfatiglandales bacterium | reverse complement strand
GCTATTTCTTCATCAGCCACGTTTTCATCGGCAAAGCGCTGCAAATGGTTTTTGGTTACAAAAGTCTCAAATCCGTCGGTGCAGATAACCAAGGTTTTGGGAATTCTGATGTTGATTTCAGCATATTCTTCGTGAAGATCCTGGTTCCGCTCAAGAACAGCGGACATAAAGGCCAGGCCCCGGGCCTTCCCCCCTAAGGAACCTTGACCGATCTTGAGAAAATCCGTGATATAAGGATCAAAATGAACGGCCCTGAACCGGGTCACCACCCCTTTTTGACGTAATTTCCGCAGGGCGCGGATGTTGGAAATAATATACTCCCGCATTTCAGGGGCGCAGCTGAATGCAGAGGCCTGCACTTCACGAAACTTGGAAGCCAGGGCTATTTCGGACCGGGCCATAATCCAGTTGGAAAAGTGATTACGTTCCGCATGATAGCAAAGCGACTCATCCGGTATCCGGGAAAGCTTTGTTTCGAGAGTACGAAGGTCAGGGGCCCGGTCAATCTCTTTCCCGTCGGGCATACGGAATACGAAATCCCCAAAGCCGAGGTGGGTAAGGAAAAAGTTGTGTATTTCGGAGAGAAGATGCTGCGAATTCTTGTCAAGGAACTCAGCGGGAATTTGGTCTGCCTTTTCCCTGTTACTCGGTTCCGAACTGAGCAGGAGAAGTGGAACGTCAGGGACTTCTTTTCTGATTTTGGAAAGCAGAAGAAATCCCGTGTTATCGTCTAATTGATGGTTTTTTGGTAGACGGGCATCTGATATCACGCCGAAGAGAAAGGAACGGAATTTCTGGTAAAGCTCAAGGGCTTCTTCATAACTGGTGGCTAAAAGTATTTTGGGTCTGGCCCGCATGGTAAGGAGCCTGTGCTCTTCGTTAAGCCCGGATTTGAGTACCGCCTGCGTCTGGCTCACGATCTCTTTGTAAATAAGGGGTAAAAAGGAAGAGTAATAAATCGGTGAATCTTCAACCAGAAGAAGAACACGTACCATCGCCTTCTGAGTATCAATATCTACATTCAGGTGATCTTCAGCGTTCTTGATCAGGGCCAGAAGGAGATCTGAATTGCCGGACCAGATAAAAATTTTGTCAATCCCCTCGCAATTTTTGTTCTCGGGAGGTGGATAAACACCCCTGGGGCTGTGAGCCAAAAGGACGACAGGCAACTCCGGATTTATCTTTTTCACCTGCAAACCTAAAGCAAACGCATCCATTTCCTCCAGGTGCGGGGTAGTCAGGACCATGTCGAATTTTCTCATTCTCAACAGCGCCAAGGCATCATGGGCGGAAGAAGTCCGTGTAACCCTCGGGGGATGGCTCAGGTTCAAACCGCTATATTCGTTAATGATCCGTGATGCGAGACTCCCGTCTTCTTCCATAATAAAGGCATCATAGGGGCTGGAAACGAGCAGGATCTCCCGAACCTTCTTTGACATTAGTTCATGATAAATCCTGAAGCGCGCATAGGATTCTATCGATAGATTGCTATTTTCCAAGCCCATCTTACCTCCACCTCGGACTTCCGGCTGGACCAGGTGGTTCGAAGTAATAAAAGATGATTATTCAGCGTGTCTAACGGAAGCTCAAGAACATCAAAAGCAGGCTAAATTCCTACCCTTGATGTCTTGAACTGTTTTTTGTCAGGTCTCAGGCGTCTATTATACTGAGTGCCTCTTCCCTGTAAGCATCCATGACATACGGAATACCCGTGACTTTGGAGCATTCTTCCGTAAGTGAAAAGATGTCTTTCCTGCTGATGTATTGGACCTCCCAGTTTCTGGAGCCGGCCATTAACTGCTGGAGACCTACCTTGATTTTGTCCACAGCGCTAAATATGCCGACAGCTCCCAACGGAAGGTTATCCGCTTCAGCCCCGTATTTTTCTTTAAGAACCTCATAATTCATGAAGATCTCTTCTTTTGTAGATCCGTATTTTGAGACGGTCGCCGGGAGCCCGCCCTGTTCGCCTCTCAACCACTTTTCCGCATTTTTTCCCACCATGCCCGGAATCATCAGGGCACGGCCCATGCAGACGGCCTTGCAGTACGGGGCGCCTAAGGCCAGTGCCTTGAAGACATGATCCTCTGCCGAAAACCCGCCTGCAAAGGCGATGTCCGGGACCCATAACCCTCGCTTGGCCAGACGATCACACAACTCATACGCCATGGAGTGCAGATAGATAGAGGGGATGCCCCATTCGCTCATCATCCGCCACGGGCTCATGCCTGTTCCCCCCGGGGCCCCGTCGATGGTCAAGAGATCGATCTTGGCGTCACTGGACCAGCGGATCGCCATGGCCAGTTCTCTCATGGGATAAGCGCCGGTCTTGAGCGTGACACGCTTTGCACCCAATTTGCGCACCCGCTCCACCTCTTTCATAAACCCTTCCTGATCAATAAAACCGAGGCGGGAATGGCGCTCAAATTGTTTCAAGGGTCCCGCCTTGAAGGCGGCTTTAGAAGCGTGGGCCTCCGGATCGGGGGTGACGATGTACCCTCTCTTTTTCAATTCGATTGCCCTGCTCAGGGAATTCACCTTGATCTCTCCACCGATACATTTGGCGCCTTGCCCCCATTTCAGTTCAATGGTTTCCACGCCTAATTTGTCGATGACGTACTCGGCCACACCATTTCGGGTATCTTCCACGTTCATCTGTACAAGGATATCTCCGTATCCTTCATGGTAACGGCGGTATTCTTTGATTCGGCGGTCCATTTCAGGCGAATTTTTCACCTTCCCATGCCCGTTGAATTCCAGTTCAGGGTCGATGCCGCAGACATTTTCACCGCACACCAGGGTGATTCCGCTAATGGCGGCCCCAATGGCGAAATGTCCCCAATTTTTCCTCGCAATTTCCGTGCTCCCGAGGGCCCCCGTGAATATGGGGACCTTCATCTTTATCTTTTCAGTGGCGCCAAACGAGGTTTCCGTGTTCACCGCCGGGAAAGTGGCCTTATCCGGATCCGCTTCAACTCCCTTGGCTCCAAGGGCATATCCCATGATATTCAGATGGGAATAATCAACAGGGTAGTCTTTGTCCGCACCGGCCGTAATGCTGCCGAATGGTTGGGGGTAAAGGAGCTCCCTTCCCCGGAATGTGGCGTTGAACATATCGCAGTTCCCCTTGCACCCGTCAATACACCGGCTGCAGATGCCTGACTGGGGGGCCACATCACGTGAGCGATTCTTGGTCTGAAGGGCTTCATTCGCGTTTGGTTTTTGTAAATTCAATGTTTCATCCTCCTCTATTTAGCCCAGGGAAGAAAACAAAAAAAGGCGTCTTCCCTGATAAGGGTTTAGACGCCTTTGTCTCATCGCGAAAGGCCTTTGCACGCCTTTGTGCAAGGCCCCAACCAAATTTTAATTTATAATTGTAGCGTCAGGCACTCTCCTTGTCAAGATATTTTTGCCATAAACGCTACCCTCAGAGTAGGATAACGTTAGACAAAGCCCCCCTATACTTCTTCTGAAAGGAGGATCGCGTCGGCCACGTTACGGATCGATTTCCGCGAATCCATGCTCCGTTTTTGGATCCACCGGTATGCCTGTTCTCCGGTCATGTCACGGCGGCTGACAAGGACCTCTTTCGCCCTTTCGACAAGCTTGCGGGTTTCCAGTTCCTCCTGGATTACTTTTGTTTGTACGATTAGTTCAGTATTGAGAATTGCCACTGCCGCCTGGTTCGCCACAGCCGTTACAAGGTTTATTTCAGTGTCGGAAAATTCATGAGGTTCATCCGTAAAACAGTTGAGCACACCGATGACTTTTTCATTTTTCGCCCGGAGGGGCACGCTAAGCATGGATACCAGGCCTAATTTTTTCGCCATTTCCTTTTCCTTGAACCTGGGCTCCTTCAGGACGTCCTTTACAACCAGGGGTTGATTGTGCGTGGCCACAAAACCGACGACCCCTTCGACCCTCCCCAATGAACGGTCCTTCACGTATTCAGGGTCAATGGCTTGTGTGGCCTTTAACCGAATCTTTCTGGGGGTTTCGCTTTCGTCTAACAGCCACAGAGAGCAAATCTCAAAGCCGGTTACTTTGGCCGTAACCATAACGATCAGCTTGAGAATGTCTTCAAGGTATTGTTCTGACGTGATAGCCCGGCTGATATCTGTGAGCGCTTTGATATATTTGTCGTAGGTCTTTGCAGGAATCTTGTCCATGGACGACTTTCTTCTATCCAAAAAACTTAGATGACCGGTTTAATGTCTATGACAGGAGTCAGGTCGATTACTTCCAGCGCGTCCACCCTGATCCTGAACGGCCGATCAAAGGCAATAATCCGCGTTCTGTGAAAACCGATCGGGTTGGGTCGGTCGGGAGATCTGGTTGCAAACACACCTTTCACCGGGTTTTCCCGGTTTCCCCTGGGATGCACCTTCAGCCTGGAACGATCCGCCTGATGAAGCCACGTCAGCACCAGAATTTCATTTCCGGGGATCAGTCCTTCCAGTGCTTCTTCATATTGGTCGTCCATTTCGATGGTCGCTTCAGGGGCGTTCTCACTTTCCTGAAAGGGGCAATCCGCACGATTTTTCAATGCAGATCGGACAATGCCGATCTGACGAAGTTCGAAAACCATTCCTTTTCCTTTTACGCGATGCAGCACCCCGGACTCAATTTCATAGTCTGGCCCGGTCCCACTATTTAAACGGCCTATCTACTTGTCAAGATTTTCACGGATCAGCTGAACAAGTTTTTTGATGTCTTCAGGTCCCAGTTTCCCCTCTTTAATGAAGAGCACATTTCCCTTTTTGTCAAATGCCACAACATCACTGTTGTCATCCGCGATACCCCATTTCTTCACCAGGACCTTGTCGAAATCCCGAACGTAAATCGCGGTCGGATATTTTTCCTGCTTTTCCTCTTTTCGTTGTGATGAGTATTGCGCCGTTTTGTCCCTCGCTACCATACAAAGCAGCGGCCGCAGCACCTTTTAGAACAGTCATCGTTTCTACGTCATCGCTGTTCAGCATTCCTATTCCATC
>JBBSAR010000352.1:0-5009 GCA_038252125.1 Desulfatiglandales bacterium | reverse complement strand
ATTCGTAAAGAGCTTCATGTTTGCAATGTAGGCTTCCGCACGAAGCGGGCTCGTCATGGCCCAGGGAATGGACAGAATTTTGGTGAGAATCGGGATGTTCCCGGTTTTCAGCGTATGGCGGCCGGGTCCGAACACGTCACAGGCTTTCCCCTTATAAAACAGGACGCCCGCCTGACTCTCCCGCAGGATAAACTGAGCGCCGTATTTGATTTCGCCCGATCCTGTTTCCGGAATCCTGTGGACAAGTTCCTGCCCGGTTTCGTCAAACCACTCGATGACCTCAAGAAAGACAAGATTGTCAGTACCCATTTCATCCTCCGGTTTCTATTTGAATTTGAGCTTACCGTTTTTTATGGCTCGTTACAAATGAAAAAGCCCCCTCCGGCCATTGTATTTATGAAGGTTGGGCTTCCAATGCATACGTTTCATCGCCGGATGAAACGATCGCTGAAAATAACAATACCGTATTGACATTCCTTACCACACAAGTCTAATATGAACTACTCGAAATGATGGGCAGCCAACCCTATTAAATCAAACCATATCTTTTTGTGCAGTGACATAAGGAGCGACAATGACCGTCTTGAAATGGTTATCCGTTTTTGTTTTCCCGGCCGCAATCCTCTTGGTTACGGCCTGTTCCGGAGGCCTTGTCCTCCCCACGCCCAAGGGGTATTCTCAACTTTGCGAGAGATACGTAAACGCCGACTCGCAAGTTTTGATAAAGTCCTGGGGATACCCGGGCAGGACCTTTGACGCCAAAGACGGCAAACAGGTGTTTGTGTACGTGGAAACCAGGGACGAATACACCTTGAACCCCCTGGCCCATTCCGCACTGATTGAATATCCGCCTCGCATGGACCCTCGGAAAGCGCTGCCCGAAGCCCAGGCCAAAAATGTCTACGGACAACCGGTGGATTCCATGGATTATTGCATGACCTACTTTGAAGTGGGAAAAGACGATAAAATCCAGCAGGTTTACTGGAAGGGCGACTGCAGGTCGCAGGAAGCATTAGATGCTCGGGTTTTTGAAGATAAAGTAAATACGCAAAAGACCGGCGCCAATGAAAGTAAGTAATGTCAATGAAATGAGGGCCATGGACAAGGCCGCCATGGAGCGCTTCGGCATTCCCGAAGAAATCCTGATGGAAAATGCGGGAGAAGCGGTCTGCACTGTTATAAAAAATGAAATCGGGATTGCTGGAAAAAAGTTCATCGTGTTTTGCGGCCTGGGCAACAACGGCGGAGATGGTTTTGTCGTAGCAAGGAAGCTCTTTTCCCATGGCGCCCATGTCAGAGTCATCCTGTTGGGTGATAAAAGCCGTTACAGAGGTGCGGCTGCGCTGAATCTTGCAATTGTCGATCGACTGTCCATACCGGTCCGGGAGATCGATTCCGCGGAATCCATAAGAACCGTTCTTTCTCACAGCGACGTCGTCATCGATGCCATATTCGGAACAGGGCTTGCCCGCCCCGTGGAGGGGATGTACCGGGATGTCATACAACTCATCAATGAAAGCCGGAAACCTGTGGTGAGCGCCGATATCCCTTCAGGAATAGCGGGCGATACGGGAAGAGTCATGGGGGAGTGCATACAGGCCGACTTTACCGTCACTTTCGGTCTGCCAAAACTGGGCAATATCTTCTTCCCCGGGTATGATTTCTGCGGCAAACAATACGTCACGCACATCTCTTTTCCCCCGGCCCTTACCCATGATGAAAATCTGAAAGTCGCCATATCCCCTTCTATTCCCATCCCAAAGAGAGACAGCAGCGCTCACAAGGGGAGCATGGGTCAGGCTCTCTTCATAGCCGGCGCCGGCGGCTATCTGGGTGCGCCCTATTTTTGCGCTCTTTCCTTTTTAAAGGCCGGCGGCGGATACTCAAGGCTTGCAGCCCCGGCATCCATCACTCCCTTTATCGCGGGAAAGGGAAGCGAGATCGTTTTTCTCCCTCAAAAAGAAACGGACGATCACACCATTGCCTTTGAAAACAAGGACAATCTCCTCCTTATCGCGCAGAAAATGGATATGGTTGTTCTCGGCCCGGGATTGTCCCTGAACGATGAAACCCGGAAACTGATCCGCGACATAGCCGCCCATGTGGAAAAACCCCTGCTGATTGACGGGGATGGAATCACCGCCATAAGCAAGGTTCCGGAACTATTGAAGGAGAGGAAAGGCGAAACGGTTTTGACGCCCCACCCGGGAGAGATGAGCCGTTTGACGGGGCTCGAGATAAGCTATATTGATGAGAACCGGATTGAAGTTCTGCAGGAAACATCCGCCAGACTGAATGCGGCGATTGTGCTCAAAGGCGCCCATTCCCTCATCGGGTTTCCGGATAAAACCGTATTCATCAATCTTTCCGGAAACTCCGGGATGGCCACCGCGGGCGCGGGGGATGTCCTTGCAGGCATCATACCCGCTATGCTTGGTTTGGGGCTGAATCTGCACGATGCCGTGGTGAAGGGGGTATTTATCCACGGTTTCGCCGGAGATCTGGCGGCCGCCGACCTTGGTGAGGACGGCATTACGGCCGGTGATATTCTCAACTATGTCCCTCTTGCTGTAAAAAATGACAGACAGGGCCTCTCGGAAACCCTTAGGGAGAAATACGAAGGTGTCAGAATTGTCTAATCGTGTTATTTTTTCACGCGATGTTTTTTTTCACACCCCGGCTGAAATAGAGAGCTTATTTAAATGCAATAAATAGAAGAACATTAAGTTAAAATAAGACCATGAAAACTTGGCAGGATTTTTGCAATAAAATTGGCTGTTATTTATTAGACTTTGCAAGGTTTTCAGGAACATCCCCCTTGAATTTGCATTGTTTTGGCTTCTCGGATGTGCGTGCATCTTTTCTCCCCTATAGTCTTAAACCGTTAGGAGGGAAGATTAATGCTGGAGAGAATAACGACATTCCGGGAAGCCATTTCTATTTTTCCTGCCCGATACGGAACGATCTTCGACTTCCCCTTTTTATTTGTGATTCCATCTTAACCGCTACCTGAAAAGACCAAGAAATGAAAAACGGCTCTAACCTTGTGAGCAGCGAACTGTACACTGAACGAAGCTATCGCAAGAGAATCGCCGTAAAAGATCTTTGCTCGTTTCAGGTTTCCGTAAAGGAGACAGATCTGTGGATCTGCGCCGAAACTCCGCTGGAAAGAGAGGCTCAAGACCTCATACACCAGGTCAGACGTCCCATTGAAACCTACATAGCGTCCCACCCCCTTTTTCTGACTTCCCTGACTCCCCTTGCGGTAGACCCTTATGCCCCGCCCCTCATAAAAGAAATGCAACACGCCGCGGGAAAAGCCGGAGTAGGCCCCATGGCGGCGGTTGCGGGCGCCATCGCCCAATACGTTGGGGAAGGGCTTTTGGCCTTTAGTAAACAGGTCATTGTGGAAAACGGGGGAGATATTTTCCTCAAGGCAAACAGATCAATTACTGTCTCCATTTTTGCCGGAAATGCCCCATTCAGCGAAAAAATCGGGATACGGATTCATTCCAGGCTCATGCCCACGGGAATATGCTCTTCATCCGCGACGGTTGGTCATTCCCTCAGCATGGGGATAACGGATGTGGTCTGCGTTCTTTCCCCCTCTGCGGCCCTGGCGGATGCGGCTGCTACCTCTCTTGGAAACAGGGTGAAAGAAAAGGTTCATCTGAACCGTGTAAAGGAATGGGCGGAACAGATAGGGGGAATTACAGGGGGAGTTGTCATCGCGGGAGACCGCATGGCAACGTGGGGGAATATTGAACTTGTAGCACTTTCATGAAGGAGCATCACCATGCATTCTGTAAGCGTTGCCGTTGTGCAAGCCGGTTCCGTGGTCTTTGATCGTGAAAAATCCATTGAAAAGGCCTGTTCCTTAATTGTCCGGGCCGCGGAGAAAAACGCGGAACTGGTCCTTTTCCCGGAGGCCTTTGTTCCCGGTTACCCGAAAGGCCTGGACTTCGGCGCCCGAATCGGCATGCGTCTGCCCGAAGGACGCGAGGACTTCCGAAGATACTGGGACAGCGCCGTGGATGTTCCGGGTCCCGCTGTAAACGCCCTGGGAGAAGCCGCGAGAGAAAATGGTGTAACGCTTGTCATCGGCGTCATTGAAAGGGATCAGGGGACCCTCTACTGCACCATTCTTTTTTTCGATCCCAATGGCCTCCTGATGGGAAAGCACCGAAAACTCATGCCCACCGCATCGGAACGTCTTGTGTGGGGCTTCGGCGACGGGTCCACTCTTCCGGTATTCGAGACGGATATGGGAAAGATCGGCGCCGTGATATGCTGGGAGAATTACATGCCTCTCCTGCGCACCTATATGTACTCCAAGGGCATCCAGATCTATTGCGCACCGACCGCGGACGACCGGGACACGTGGCTGCCCACGATGCGGCACATTGCCATGGAAGGACGATGCTTCGTACTGAGCTGCTGTCAATATCTCACCAGAGGCGACTGTCCGGAAGACTATGCCGCCCCGCGGGGAGACGAGAGCGGCACGGTACTCATGCGCGGCGGAAGCTGCATCATCGGACCGTTGGGACAGATTATTGTGGAACCGCAATTCGGCAGCGAAAGCATCCTTGCGGCAGAACTGGACATGGGGGAGATCCCCCGCGGAAAATACGATTTTGACGTCACCGGCCACTATGCCAGGCCGGACATATTCCGCCTGAAGGTGAACAACAAGCCCATGCCCGCAGTCACCGATTCCTCCAATGGTTGACCGGGAAAAGCAGAAAAGACCTTGTGATGGAATGGATTGACTGAAATCCAAAACATTTCGCCAGGAAATTTGAAGAGAACGTGTCTACGCGTTGATCTTCTTGAGCAGCCATGCCATGTTTTTTCCGAGGTTTTCCATGGTCTTGAGCCCTTCCTCATCGCCTTTCACATCCCCGGGATTTCGACCTATGCCTACATTCCAATAGGTTGAGCCAACAATAAACATTTGGCTATACTGAAAAAGGTGGTTGAGTGTGTCGAACGCCCGAATTGCCCCT
>JBBSAR010000351.1:0-5026 GCA_038252125.1 Desulfatiglandales bacterium | reverse complement strand
TTGTTTCAGTCGCGAGATGTTATCGGCTACTCCCCGGCCCAATGCGCTGAAGGACTGTTCCGTAACGCCGGCAGTATGGGGCGTAATCACGATACGCTCATGATTCACGAGCGGGTGCGTCGGCGAGGGTGGTTCACTGCTCAACACATCCAGACCGGCACCGGCAATGATGCCTTCGTTTACGGCAGACAGCAAGTCCTCCTCATTCACGATGGGACCGCGGCTGATATTGATCACGTAGGCCGAGGGTTTCATGCGCTCAAAAACCGAACGGTTGAGACTCCCCCGAGTCTCGGGTGTGAGGGTTACGGCCGAAATCACAAAATCGGCCTCAGGAAGGAGAGAATACAGCTTCTCCGGTTTCGCCACAAGGGCCAGCCCCAGCTCCCGGGCAAGCTCTTCTGAAGGAGACATCTCGATAGCCATCACCTTCATTCCCAGAGCAGTAAGACGTCGCGCCAGGGCACTTCCAACCGCTCCAAGTCCAATAATGAGGGCCGTCCTGTCAATGAGAGCCATTCCCCTGGGTCTTCCCCACTCCCCCCTGGCCAGGGTTTCCTGCGCCCTTTTGAACAACCGGGCGCAGGCCATCATCAAAAACACCCCCCCTTCGGCCGTGCATTCGGCGTGAATCGGGGCCTGATTTCCGGGGATATTGGCCACAGGGATTCCCCTGGCCGCCGCGGCGGGTATGTCCACGCCTTCCAGACCCACACCGAACTGCTGGATCAGCTTCAGATCCGGCGCCGAACGAATGATCCGGGAGGTGACCCGTGTCATGGAAGGGATCAAAACTTCCGCCCATGGAGCTTGTTTCTCCACCTCTTCCCGGCGGCAGGAACGCACATCGTCTTGGGAAAGGAGGCCATGAAGGACTTCCATCATGGCCGGAAATATGTCATCGCAGATCAAAACGCGCATCGTTTTCTCCTTAGATCATCAAAAATATTATCAGGGTCACGACTTTTTCTTGCTCATCACAAAAAGAGAATTTAATGATGTAGAAAATTCAACGAATTCAGTAAATTGCCAACATAAAGCAGATGACATTGAAAAGCAATATTTGTTCTCCCAGGGCATAAACACTTGAAACTGAGAACATAATAGTCTATAAGATGCCCTTTGATTCGGTCCGTCGCCCATCAGCGATAACCCGAAAAAGGGTTTAGAAGATCTGGGTAAAATTTTCATGGCAGGCCGAAGGGTCCTGTGTGTCAGGAGGCGATATGGGTACAATGGGTTTCTCAGCAGCGCGGAGGCTCGGTCACAGGGGATGGTTTGTTTTACTGTTTCTTTTGACTGGAATCTTTTTTATCACCGGGTGCGTCCCCGAAGTTTATAAGCAGAATATCCCCATTTCCACCAATCCCATGGGGGCGAAGGTGTATGTAGATGGAAAGCCGGCTGGAGAAACTCCGACGGCCGTGGAACTGGAAAGGACGCAGAGCCATGTCATCACCCTGGTGAAAGAGGATTTCCGCCAGGCGGACGTGGTGATTCACCGGAAGAAGAACTCGGAAGAACAACTTTTCAAGGCTGTCAATTCCGGGGTATCCACCGGCATGTTTTTCAAAGACCCCACCATGGGGATGATGCGGGGGATGGACGCATACAACATGCAGGAGAAGACCGGAGAAGCCTATACCTTATATCCATCCGCCGTAACCGTGAATCTTGAACCCCTGAACGACGCAAAGGCCGCTCCAAGCCAAGTCGATCCAAACTCTCCAGAAGGACAAGAAACTCCGCGGCAGAAGGAAACCGGGACGGAAGAAGCCGCTGATCAGCCGAATGGCGAAGCAATGGCGAAAGGGGCCCTCGGGGCAGCCGCAATGGCAGTTGCGGCCACGATGGGAACCAGGGAAAAACGATGGGAGACATCCTCCTCCACCCATACGTCGGTTCAACCGGACGGCACGGTGGTGACAAAGAAGAGCAGCACGTCGGTAGGGGTCAGTGTGAATCCTGCAGGAATTTTGAATCTCATCGATGTACTTTACAAATAGATCCGGGGGAAGGATATGAAATACTGGACAATGAGAGTTTTTGGATTATTGGGGTTGTGGCTTTTCCTTACGGGAAATTGCCTTGCCGCGGATCTTGAGGCTCTGGACCGGGTTTCGGTGGATATGGACCGATCCGCGGTTCAAAGTCTCTTGGGGGCGCCGGATGCAAAGAGCGAGCTTTCCATCGGCCTTGAAGCGGACATGTACAACTTGGTAGGACTGGAGCCTTTGATTGGAGCAGGTTGTGTTTATTCCAAGGAAGACCGCTTGGTGGGACAGGCCTTTGTGTTTGCGGGTTCCGTAGCATCTGTTACCGTGGAAAGACTGGAAAAAAACGGCTTCAATCGCCTGGAAGAAAAAGCGGGCGCCATCCTCCTGACGGGAAAAGACGACGATACCGGACGTCCCATCATGGTGAGCGTTTCCGAAAAAGAAGGGGTCACCACCGTGGTGACATTCGAAAAGGGCTTCTACAACAAGTTCGGGGACAAGAAAGAGTAAATCACGCGGCAATAAGAGGATTGGCTATTTCCGAGCGGCCTCCTTCAGCGACACCGTTTCAAACAATTCCAAAGCCGCCGTTGTAATGGCGATTACCCCCGTTTTTATGGTTGCCTCCGCCGCGGGGGCAAATCTGCTTGAATGCAAAGAAGGCGGTTCCTTTCCATCGGGTCCATCGGGGTCCACCGCCCCGTCAGGCGGTCAAGATCGTTTACTGGGGAAAGCCCCTGATCGGGTATCACGATTTTCTGCGCGAAAACCGAATAAAGATCCTTGAACCCCAAATGGCCTGATAACGGCCTGCTTCCGGGGTGTTTTACGGAATCGGAAAGTCGGATTCCCGGGATATTCTTCATGGAAGGATCATATAACTGATGAGGATATATCGAACCAGTTTGCCGGATGCAACCAGAATGAAAAATGCCCACATATTGATCTTCAGTACTCCCGCAACCACCGTTAACGGATCGCCGATTACAGGGACCCATGCGAAGAATAAGCTGAACAGTCCGTACTTTTTGAATCTTTGTTTCGCCTTAAAAAATGCTTCCTCCGAAATTCTTGAGACTCTTCTTACAAGAAACAAGCCGCCCCAATAGCCCAATGCATAATTCACGAATGACCCGAGGACATTTCCGGTTGTGGCAATGCCCACCGAAACGACCGGATCAAAATCGTTGAATAACAGGAAGCCAAGAACCACCTCCGAACTCAACGGCAGAATGGTCGCGGCCAAAAATGACGCCAAAAAAAGTCCGGCATATCCCCATTGTGCATAATACTCCACGCATTCAACTCCGCAATCTCAATAGAGTCTAACCCAATGCCTGGCTGGGAAGGGGGTGGGCACTCTCCCTCTGTACAAAAAGAACGCACGCAAGCAACCCATAGGCGCCGGCCATCCAAAGATTGGTATGGTTCGGTGCGCTCCAGGGGAAGTATATTTCTCCCGAAGGGACAATCGAATGCATCAGCCCGAAGACCGTCAAGACTCCGCAGCAGAGGGAATATGCGGCAGCGGCATGTGCCTTTCGGTCGATGATCAACGCGACGATGCTTCCCCAGAGCATGGCGGTCAGAACAAAACCGTTACTTAAAACCGTAAGGGATTGGTGCAAAATCCGCAGCCTCAAAGGAAACGTGTCGGAGGTGACGGCTGCAAAAGCAAGGAACTGGGTCAGGATGATCATAACAAGGTTGGCAATGACCGGCAGAAAGCTGAAGCTGACCGCGGGAGAATGGGACTCCGGGCATTCCCTGTAGGCCTGGTGTACGATCTCGAATCCAATGAAGAGGAATATAGGTGCAAGAACGGCCCTTGGAATGAGTGCCAGGAAAAACGAGAGCAGCCCCACGAGCGAGCCCAGCCCGATGAGCAGGCCGGTCGCCAAGGTATACCAGTACGTGGCCCCCATCTTTTTGTAAGCGGGATGGCCGATATAGGGGGTTGTCTGAATCACCCCGCCGAAGAAAGAGGCAATGAGGGACGTCAAGGCTTCCGTCAAAAGGATGTCCCGGGTCTTATAATCGTCGCCCGCAAGACGCGCGCTTTCGGTATTGTTGATGCCGCCTATGATGGTCATCAGTCCGAAGGGGATGGCTATGGGGAGGTATTTTATGCATTTGGGCAGGGTTTCCAGAAATTCATAGGAAAAGGACGGGATACACAAAGCAAAGGTCCATGTGGGTTTCTGGAATTCGGGCAACAGCCCGGCATAGCCCAAAATAAGATGGAGAACGGCCCCCAGGATGACGGCGGCCAGGACCCCGGACATCCTGCCGGGCAATGTCATTCTGCCCAGAAGTGCCGCGAATATGAGCCCAAGCGCCAACATGCCCACCACGATTTCATTGAATATTTCCAATAGGGGAAGGAACCCCAAGAGAACCAGACCGATCCCGGCAATCGATCCCAGAAGTCCAGCCCTCGGGATGATGCGCTGAACACGGCTGCCGAAAAAGGCGGTGATAACCTTCACGAGGCCGATCAGAAAAAGGGTGGCCATCCCGATCTGCCAGGTCAGTATGGGATCCTTTGTCTCCACATAGGCCGGACCGATGACCGCAAAAGCTAAGCCGATCGATGAGGGGGTATCCAGCCCCAGGGGCATGGCGGTAACATCTTTCCTTTTCGTGGATTTGCCGAGTCTATAGGCCATGTAGGTATAGACGAGGTCTCCGAACAGGACCGCCATGGCGGTCCCGGGCACCATATGCTTCAAGATGATCTCTATGGGGTAGTTGAAGGTAAAGACCAGAATGCCGCTGAAAAAGACAAAGACCCCGATATTATCAAGAAATAGAGCCAGGAAAGCAGTCAATTCCCCTGAAAAACGTCCTTTTTGCGGCATACTTTCTCTCGTAACAGACTTTGAAAATAGGATTATCCCGACAGCTCAAGGTTCGAGGCGACAGGATTATTTTGCGGCCCTATCCGTCCCTTCAATTCAGGGATCAGGCCCGCTCCTTCAACTGCTTTAATACGGCCTCGCTCAGCACCCGTTGCGCTTCGATCAGTT
>JBBSAR010000350.1:0-5052 GCA_038252125.1 Desulfatiglandales bacterium | reverse complement strand
TTCCGAGATTTTCGGTTCCCTGCCGTCCGGCGCAATCCTGTGTGCCCAATGGAGCAGGCTGATTGTGGATCTAAACAGGGATCCCGACAGGCGAGACCGTAAGGGAGTCGTGCCCCATGTGGACTATCATGGCCGCGTCGTTTACAGGCCGGGGTGTGTCCCCGATGAGAAAGAGATCCGCCTCAGGATTGAGAACTATTATCTTCCTTATCACAACCGTTTGAAAGAATGTCTTCTACACCCGGAGATCAGGGGGATCATCGATTGTCATTCCCTTTGCGAGGTGGCGCCTGTTGAGGCGCCTGATGCGGGAGGCAGGAGAAAGGATATTATCCTGGGCAATAACGGAGACAGTGTGGGAAAGGAGGCGCCCGGAATGGGAAAGCCGACGGCCCCTTTCGAAACTGTGCAGATTCTTAAAGGGGCTTTTCAAGATTGCGGATTTTCCGTTTCCGTCAATGATCCTTACAGAGGAGGTTTTATTACCACACATTACGGACGAAGATTTTCAGGGCAGGATAAAATCTTCATACAAATTGAGATCAATCAGGGGCTTTATTTCAATAGCAAAACAAATCGAATTGTGGGCAGCAGAATAAAAGAAGTTCGGGAGAGGGTGCACAAGGTTTTTAGCACGTTTTCCGTAACTTTTTGACTTTTTTGTATCTTTATAATAATAGTTGTTGACTCATTTACGTTTGCTTATTTTTCATTGGAGGAATCCGCTATGGCGTTAAAAAGCCGTTCCAGTTTATGGTTATTGTTATTCATCTGTCTTTTCATTTTGTACTCGGGATGTCAGAAAGAGGTTGCAGCCGGTCCAATGGCCCCGGATTTTTCTCTCAAGGATCTGTCGGGTAAAACGGTTTCCCTGGCCAGTTACCGTGGCCGTGTAGTCCTCCTCGATTTTTGGGCAAGCTGGTGTCCCCCTTGCAGGATGTCTATTCCCGAACTGGTGGGCCTGCAGGAGAAGTATCGGGATAAAGGGCTGGCAGTCCTTGGCGTATCGGTGGATGATCCTGAAAGAACGTCAAATAAAGATCTGCAGGAATTCAAGAAGTCGGCGAAGATAAATTATCCGATTCTCCGATGCGACCAGAAGGTTCTGAAAGACTATTTTGCAGGGCAAAGAATGGCGGTTCCCACCATGTTCATTATAAACGAAAAAGGCAAAATCATTGAGAAAATCCCCGGATTTCTTCCCGGCGCACTGGAAAAGTCTCTGGAGCCCCTTTTGAAATGATCATCGATTTTCACACGCACGTTTTTGCCCCATATTTCAAAGAAAACAGGGCGGAATGCATCCGGCGCGATTCCGCTTTCAAGACCCTGTATGACTCTCCGGCTTCGAAGCTCGTGGAAACTGAGGAGCTTATTCGGAGCATGGATGAAAACGAAGTGCAGAGGTCGGTTATCTTCGGTTTCCCCTGGGAGGATTCGGAATTTTTCACAAGACACAACGACTACGTCATGCAATCCGTAACCAAATATCCCGATCGTCTGACGGGCTTTTGCTGTTTTTCTCCGCTCTCTCAAATTGGCGCCGAGGAGACGGAAAGGTGTCTGAAGCAGGGACTCAAAGGGGTTGGGGAACTCGCCGTCTACGGTTCGGGGATTACCGGCGCCGTTGTCGCAAATCTCAAAGAGGTGATGGATCTCTGTCTACAGCATAAGGCCCTTTTCATGCTCCACACCAATGAACCTGTCGGGCATGCGTATCCCGGAAAAACCCCGAACACGCTGCTTGAAATCTATGATTTTATCAAGGCCTTCCCTTCCAATCGTATCATCCTGGCCCACTGGGGCGGGGGGCTTCTTTTTTATGCCCTGATGAAAAAGGAGGTTAGGAACACGCTGGAAAATGTGTGGTTCGACACGGCTGCGTCTCCTTTTCTTTACGCTCCCGGCATGTACAGGATTGCAGGCGAGATCATCGGTTTTGAAAAAATTCTCTTCGGAAGTGACTTTCCCCTGTTGAGCCCTGCCAGGTATGTTAAGGAAATGGTTTCGGAAGGTCTGTCGCCGAATCAACAGAAACAGATCCTGGGTTTGAATGCCGAAAGACTCCTCTCTCCCTACCCTCCAATGGCCGACATTTCACCGGAATAGGACCAGTCTGTTTTTTCGCAGGTAACCTGGTGATTGTGGGGCTTTTTGTGGGCTGTTTTCAAGAAAATACGGGCTAGTTCTCTATCGGATGCGCCGTCGCGCAGGGAGCCTTTGATGTCCACCTCTTTATCGGATAAAAGGCAGGGCCGCAGTGTGCCGTTTGCGGTGAGCCGCAACCGGTTGCAAGTCTGGCAGAAATGATTTGTCAAAGGGCTGATAAAGCCGATTTCTCCGGGGGCGTTTTCAAAGGCATAGCGCACCGTCGGGCCGTCCATAAGCCCTCTCGGCACCTGGATCAGGTTTCCGACTTTCTCCAGGGATTTCTTCACTTCTGCATTGGAGATATGGGTGAAAGGGACGGTGTGATTCGTAAGACCGATGGGCATGTATTCAATGAATCGGATATGGAAGGGAAAACGCAGGGATAGTCTTGCCATGTCCGCCACCTCATCGTCGTTCATTCCTTTCATGACCACCATATTAAGCTTAATGGGATGAAATCCTGCCTCTTGGGCATGTTCAATGCCTTTCCATACCCGGTTAAAACCGTCATACCCGGTTATGGTTTTAAACTTTTCTCTGTTCAGGGTATCCAGACTGATGTTTATTCTCCTGATGCCCGCGCTCTTTATCTCTTGGATTTTGTCTTTGAGAAAAATTCCGTTGGTGGTCAGAGAAATGTCCTTGAGCCCGGAAATAGAGGTGAGACTGGCAAGAAAATCACAGAAACCGCTTCGCACCATCGGTTCACCGCCGGTAAGACGAATTTTATCGACGCCGAGTTTTGCGGCTATGGTTACCAGCCGAAAGATTTCTTCATACGTTAGAATATCCCGGTGTTTCAGCTTTTCGAGCCTTTCACGGGGCATGCAATACACACAGTTCAGGTTGCATCTGTCCGTTATGGATATACGCAAATAGTTCAGACGTCTGCCAAGGTCATCAATTAAACGGGGGGTTACGGTTTCCATTGAAATAACTCTTTGTTTCGGATACAATTTTGAGTAGTTCTTTCCCATCCATAAAAGAGATCACTTTTATCCAACTTGCAGGATGGAGTCAATATTTAAATATTTTAACTATTGAAATGCAAAATTCCAGGCTTTCCAAAGGCGCGGGAAAGCCCAAATCGGGCAGGCCCCGTGCTTTTATTGTTCCAGGAACGAAGTCATGATGAGTTTCTAAGATATGTACACATCCTATTTTGGTCTTACGGAATACCCGTTCTCCCTGACTCCTGATCCCAGGTTCCTTTTCATGAGCCGAAGGCACAGGGAGGCTCTGGCACATCTTCTTTACGGTATGAGCGACAGGGGCGGGTTTCTTCTTCTGACGGGGGAAGTGGGGACAGGAAAAACGACCCTGTGTCGAAGCCTGCTTGAGCAGATTCCGGAAGGGGTCGAAATTGCCCTGGTCCTTAATCCCAAGCAGACCGCTCTGGAACTGGTAGCCTCTGTTTGCGATGAGCTGAAAGTTCTCTACGATCCAGGGACGACCAGCCTGAAATCGCTGATTGACAAGTTGAACAGTCGGCTGATGGAGATTCATGCGAAGGGAAGACGGACGGTTCTTATTATCGATGAGGCACAGAATCTCAGTACGGATGTACTGGAACAGGTCCGCCTCCTGACAAACCTGGAAACCACACGCCGGAAACTGCTTCAGATCCTGCTCATCGGTCAGCCGGAGCTGCAGACCATGATGGCTCGATCGGAACTCCGCCAGTTAGGGCAACGAATTACGGCCCGTTATCATCTTACCCCCCTGTTGCGTGACGAAACAGCCGCCTACATTCAGCATCGCCTTGCCATCGCGGGATGCAGGCGGCCTATCATGAAAATAAGGGCTATTACCCGTATTCACAGACTTTCCGGGGGTATCCCGAGGCTTATCAACACCATCTGCGACCGTTCTCTTATGGCGGCCTATGCGGCCCAGAAAGATTCGGTGGACGCCCGCATGGTTGGAAAGGCGGCTTCAGAGGTCATGGGCGGGTCCCGTCTTTTTTTCAGCAGGAGGGTCGCCGTGCCGGTTCTACTGCTTCTCATTCTAGTGGCCCTTGCAGCGGGGTGGAAATATTTCCTTCCTAAATACCTCCCGGAGAAAGGCCTGGAAGCAATGGGGACCCATGAGAGAGCGAGGGTCCCTGCCGATTTTTTTTCTGAAAAACGGCAGTCGGATGAGAAGGATACAGGCACGGCATCCGGCTCTTCCACCGCTCCTATAGAGGAAGAAGGTGCAAAAGTCGCCGTATCGAAAGAGGCCGTTGAAAAACAGGAGGCATTGCAGAACGGTCCCTCGGAAGGAGCTGTGACGTTCGAAGAATTATTGAAATCCGGGCAGGTCAATCTAAGTCTCAAAAGCGCCATTTCCTCCGTGTTTCAGTGTTGGCAAAAGACTTTCCCCGATGAATCCGGGAAAACGGCGTGCGACCTGGCCGCGGAGGCGGGATTGCGATGTTATTTTGAGAGGGGAAACTGGACAACCATTCTTCACATAAACAGGCCTGTGGTCCTGGAACTGGTGGGCGATAACGCCCCGAGGCAATATGTGGCTGTGGCTGGAATCCAAGGTGAGATTGTCCAGCTGGATTTCAATGGAGAAAAAGTCCCTGTCAATAAGAACCAGATAGACCGGTACTGGTTCGGCGATTTCATCTTTTTGTGGGAGGCGCCGCCCACGGGCTCCATGCTCCTGAGGCAGGGAGACAAAGGCGCTGATGTCATCTGGTTGCGGGCGCGGCTGAACCGGGCGGAAGGGGTTGCTCAGCAGGCGAAAAAGGGTTCTCTCAGCGCGGTCTTTGATGATCCGCTCAAGAAGAGGGTCATGGATTTTCAACGTCTCTGCGGAATCGAGCCGGATGGGGTCGTGGGGGAACAAACCTTTATTCGGCTCAGTACGGGATCGGGAGGTTCTTCGATCCCTGTGCTGCGCAATCCTTCA
>JBBSAR010000349.1:0-5055 GCA_038252125.1 Desulfatiglandales bacterium | reverse complement strand
GGAATGATCAACCGGGCTCACAAAGAAATAAACCCCCTTGGCCAGCCCCACAATTCCCATAATAAACGGCAACCATAAAAATCGCTCCCCGACGAAAGCCCCTGCAATGAGAGCAATCCCTAAAGCAAACGGGAGAAAGGACAGCCTTTTCAAGTTTTCAAAGATAAAAACCCTCTTGAATAACTCCCGTGTTCGTTCTGTAAAGATCAGCAGAAAGATGCCGCTTACAACCATGAATATTCCGATAATATTTACCAGCACATGCATAACATTTCCCTCCCTGACCCGACCATTCTGAAAGTTTTCTGATTTTATTGCACACCCGAAACGGTTAATCAAGGAATTTTGCTTGAGGTTGGGTTTTCCTATGTATACTATTATCGAGACACAAACAAAATTCTGAAAGCGTTGCTTTTAGAAACGGGGACTTTTATGGCAAAACCTTCCATCGTGGTTGATCTTGGACTTATGGAATACACTTCCTGCTGGGAACTCCAGCATGGCATTCATAGGGCCAGAAGGGGAAACCTCCTGCGGGATTGCCTTATCCTGGTGGAACATCCGCGGGTCATGACGTTTGGAAGGGGTAAAAATCGGGATAACCTTCTCGTTACCCAACAGGTCCTTGCCGACCATGGGATACCCTGCGTCGATATTGAAAGGGGAGGAGATGTCACCTATCATGGTCCGGGTCAACTGATCGGCTACCCCATATTCGGTTTGAAAAGGGGCATCGGAGTGGTGGATTTCGTCGAACTTCTCGAGGACATCATGATCCGTGCTCTGGATGGCTATGGGATTCTCGGTAAAAGAGACCCCAGGAATCGCGGTGTATGGGTGCAAGAACAAAAGATAGGATTTGTGGGAATCGCCGTTCGAAAAGGGATCAGTTTTCACGGATTCGCCTTGAACGTCAATCTTGATCTCGCTCCTTTTCGGATGATCAACCCCTGCGGATTGCACAATGTTGAAATTACTTCCATGCAGAATATCCTAAAAAGGCCGGTCCGGATGGGGCCTCTTAAAAACCTGATCATCTCCCTGTATGAGGAGACCTTTCATTGTTCCATGGAGAATAATAACCTGGAGGATGTAATGAAAGTGCTGGTTCAAAATGAATGCCTGAAAAATGATGCGGGGGAAGAAACGTCATGAAGGAGATTCAAAGGCCCTTTCCTGCCAAACCCGAATGGCTCAAAAAACGAATTTCCAGCGGAAGTTCATATGACAAAGTGATCAATCTGTTGAAGGGTTCCTGCCTTCATACTGTATGCGAAGAGGCGAACTGTCCCAACCTCGGGGAATGCTTTTCCCGGGGAACCGCCACTTTTATGATCATGGGAAACCGATGTACCCGCAATTGCACATTCTGCGCGGTCACCCACGATAAACCCGAGCCCTTAGACAGGAATGAACCTGATAGCGTCGCCTCGGCGGTAAAAAAACTGGGGCTGAAATACACGGTCGTTACCTCCGTAACCCGCGACGATCTTCCCGACGGAGGCGCCTCGCATTTCGCCGCGACAATCCGCACGATAAGGCAGCAAAACCCCCTAACCGCCGTAGAAGTGCTTATCCCTGATTTTCAGGGATCCAGAGAGGCCCTTAAGACCGTCCTGGAAGCATGCCCCGACATACTGAATCACAACGTTGAAACCGTGCCAAGACTCTACAAACAGGTAAGACCCCAAGCCGATTACCGCCAAAGCCTGAACGTATTGCTCCAGGCCCACGGAGACCGAGGAAAACAAGCCACAAAATCTGGGATTATGTTAGGGCTCGGGGAAGAGCCGGAGGAAGTTTTGACCGTTCTTAAAGATCTTCTTGAGGCAGGATGCAGAAACCTCACAATCGGGCAATATCTGGCCCCTTCGTCCAAACATCACCAGGTGCATCGCTATATTCACCCGGATGAATTCGCGAAATGGGAAGCAACCGCTTACGAATTAGGATTCGATGCCGTAGCCTCCGGGCCTTTTGTGAGGAGTTCCT
Organism: Desulfatiglandales bacterium; assembly: GCA_038252125.1. Taxonomy (GTDB): domain Bacteria; phylum Desulfobacterota; class DSM-4660; order Desulfatiglandales; family Desulfatiglandaceae; genus DUZB01. Next base: position 3,063 of record JBBSAR010000349.1, on the reverse strand, counting down.
ACAACGCTTCGGAGATGTTTAAATTGAGACATTAGGCAGCAGTCGCTTATCGGGCATATTCCACCGCCCTTGTTTCACGGATGACCACAACCCTTATCTGTCCGGGGTAGGTCAGTTCTTTTTCTATCTTTCTGGAAATATCTTTGCAGAGCAGATACGCCTGGTCGTCACTTACCGATTTTCCCTCAACCATAATCCGAATCTCCCGCCCCGCTTGGATGGCAAAAGACTTGTTCACACCATGAAAAGAACAGGCAATTTCCTCCAGTTTTTCAAGACGCTTCACGTACGATTCCAGCATCTCCTGCCTGGCGCCTGGCCTGGCGCCCGATAGGGTATCCGCGGACTGAACCAGCACAGCCAGCACCGATTCCAGTTCTACATCTTCATGGTGTGCGGCGATGGCGTGAATCACCTCATTAGATTCACCGTATCTCTTGGCAAGATCGGCCCCTATAAGGGCGTGAGGCCCTTCCACCTCATGATCTACGGCCTTGCCAATATCATGCAGGAGGCCTGCCCTCTTCGCCTGTTTCACATTAAGCCCGAGTTCCGCGGCCATAACTCCACATAAAAAACTGACCTCCCTGGAATGCTGCAAGACATTCTGAGCATAACTCGAACGGTATTTCAGTCGACCGATAAGCTTCACAAGCTCCCCATTTATGCCATGGACCCCAACATCAAAAGTAGTCTGTTCTCCAGCCTCCTTGATGCTTGCCTCCACCTCCTTGTTCACCTTGTTGACAATTTCTTCAATTCTCGCCGGATGAATCCTTCCATCTTCAATAAGTCTTTCGAGCGATATCTTTGCGACCTGTCTTCTGACCGGATTGAAACCGGATAATATTACGGCTTCCGGAGTGTCGTCTATAATCAGGTCTATTCCCGTAGCGGCCTCGATGGCACGGATGTTCCTTCCTTCTCTTCCGATAATTCGCCCTTTCATTTCTTCATTGGGCAGGTTCACCACAGAAACAATTCGTTCCGCGGCATAATCGCCTGAATATTTTTTTACAGCAAGGGCGATGATATCCTGGGCTTTACGATCCGCTTCCGCCTTGGCCTCGGCCTCGATCCTCCGAACAGTCTTTACCCCGTCATGTCTCGCCTCGTCTTCCATGGATTTAATCAAGGTCAGTTTTGCCTCTTCCCCCGACATTCCGGCCAACTTCTCCAACTGCTTTCTTTCATCGATAATAAGTTGGTTATACTCGTTCTCCTTTCTCCTGATTTCCTTTTCAAGCCTCTCTATATTCCGTTCTTTTTCAACAACCTTCTCTTCTCTGTTTTCGATGACCTCGACTTTCTTATCAAAGGCTTCTTCCTTTTTCCGAAATCGTTTTTCACGCAGGGCCAGTTCTTCTCCCTTGTCCTTTGTTTCCTTTTCAAACTCAACTTTCATCTGATAGAGAGAGTCTTTTGCTTGAAGAGCAGCCTCTCTTCTGGTGGTCGCAGCGTCCTTTTCAGCCTCAGCCAGAATCTTTTTGGAATATTCTACAATGCTCTCTATCCGGCTTTCCATAAGCTTTTTTCTAAGAAAAAAGCCGATGAGAATACCGACTGCAACCCCCGCGGTGATCACTGCAACTACATATATACCATTCATACTTATCATAAGCTCCTAAGGGCTCACTCAATAAAACATAGCTATATCCCGATAAAGCAAGACACCTAAGTTCCAGGCATAAATCTTAAGCCCGGGACTCGCATATCGCCTATTCATCAGGAAGAAAAAAGGGGACCCACCACAAGAAATTGCAACAGGAAAAGACCGTTAGGGTAAAAAAAACCCTAAAGGGAAGAGGAAGATAAGGACAGAAAGGCGCCTCTAAAACGAAAGATCGCACATCATATTTAAATCATCATATCAATGTGTTACATAAATCTACCCATGCTGTGAGCAGACCGGTTCCGCATGCCCTGAGCCACTATATCTTTCACGTTTAACGTGTAACCATTCCTCTTTGCCCAAACGGACGATTTCCTCTATATCCCGGGATCTTCACTCCCTTTCCCGGTGGATCGAACGGCCCAAAAAACTCTTCCCCGACATCGCTCTGGGACTCAGTTATCAACTTTCTCAAAATCAATTTTCCGGGTCACCGAATCGATCTGGAAATTCAATGAACGTACACGTTCATCAAAGTTTTTTGCCACTTCATCACGTTCTTTACGCAGCTGAAAATACTCGCTGGCGATATAAAAAGCCGCCAGTATGGCAGCTTTGCTTTCTGTAAGATTTTCCGCGCTGCTCCGAATTTCATCCAGTTTATGGTTCACAAATTGCGCTATCTTCTGGACAAAAGACTCATCTTCATCACTTCTTAAAAGATATTCATGATCGAGAATTCTTATCCTGACAGGCTTTTCCATTCGGAATCATTATCCCTTTAAAATAACACGACCTATTCTTCAATAAGCTCAATTTTTTCGAGAAGTGAAACGATTCTCTTTTTAGCCATATCTTTGACGCTTTTCAGGGTTTCCACTTGTTGTGAAAGGTCTGAGAGTTTTTCATCCTGTATATCAAGCTTTTCCTTAAGTGCCTCCTTATCGCCTTTCAACGTCATGATTGTCTCGATAAGGCCTTCCACTTTGTCTTCAAGAAGTTTGAGTTGATCTGTTTCTTCTTCTGTATTTCCTGAATTCCACACAGCGTACTGTTTTACCTCTTCATCCGCCATAATTCGTTCAACCTCACCATTCTGGGGTGTTTTTTTAAAGAGAGAAAACCGTGCCCTTCTTCCGGTCGCCAACCGAGTTCCCTTCAAATCGGCAAAGCATCCTCATGACCATACATTTCTTAACACATTAGAGAAATTATTCTATCCTTGAATAGACAAAAGGTCAACAAATAAAAAAAAGGCAGGCCCAAAAGGACCTGCCCCGACAAACCACAATTATTCCATCAAATCTTCTTTTCGGCCACCCGCATGCGAGCAATCGCCCTTTTTAAGGCGACCTCAGCCCGGAGAAAATCGATATCCTCCTTGCCGCGATCCATGGCAAGCCTTTCCTTAGCTCTCTCCAGAGCCTTACGTGCCCGCTCAATATCAATTT
>JBBSAR010000348.1:0-5112 GCA_038252125.1 Desulfatiglandales bacterium | reverse complement strand
GTCCGGTTTGTCGGTTTGGCCAAGGCCCCGCTGGTCATAGGCAAGAATTTCAAAATGGGCCGCCAAGGGCGAGTCGAAGATACTCGGCTTCAGCCGCAGATCTCCCCCGGTGCCGCTGATTATAAGCAGACGGGGTCCTTTTCCCAGGATTCGATAATAGATCCGTATGTCGCGAACGGAGATAAACGGCATAGTCATTGTTCCTCGTTTTAAAACTTCCCGGAAAGAGAAGAGTTAAATCTACCTGTTCTTCGATAAGCTTTTCAAGCAAAAAAGACCTGGTGACGGAATGGCTTCCTGAGTCTCTATTTCGCTGCCAGGGAATTTGAATAGGCTGCGCGACAATGACATGAATCTGTTGACAATCACAAGTTACTTCAATATATTTGCTACAGGTGTATAATCTGTATAGATTATACGCAAATGGCATATAAAAAGGGATTCTTAACGCTTACAATTTCCTCGGGAGGCTTAGAATGGGCGAACAAGATCTGCTAAAGAAAGAGATGGACCGAAGGACTTTTATGAAAGTCACGGGAGCTGTCGGGTTAGGCCTGACCGCATCCTCATTTGGTGTCCCCACCCTGCTCAAAGCGGAGTCGAAAACCATTAAGATCGGTTCTGTTCAGCCGGCTACCGGACCGCTTGCGGTAATCGGACAGGGCCAGCGCAGAGGAAATCAACTTGCGGTGGATTATATCAATTCCATGGGCGGCATCAAATCGATGGGAGGGGCAAAACTTGAACTCCTGCTTGGCGACAGCGAAACCAAAGCGGAGGTGGGACGCAGCGAGGCGGACAGGTTGATTAAAGACGGCGCGGTCGTGCTGATAGGGGCGTTTCAGAGCGGAACCGGTATGGCTATTGCCACTTTGGCCGAACAGAGACAGATCCCCTTTGTCATGGATGTCGCAGCCCTTGATGCCATTACCCAGAAAGGCTACAAATACAGCTTTCGCATTTTTCCCACAGTCACCACTTTTGGAAAGACGGCCTGTAAATATATTCAACAGATGATTACAGAAAGAAAGGTAAGCCCCAAGAGGGCGGTTGTAACCAACACGGGCGACCCTTTTGGGAAAGGCCAGGGTGAAAATTTCATCAAGTGGTTCAAGGAATCCGGTATGCCGGTGGAAATCGTGGAGCATATCACCTATCCCTTAGGTATTCATGACCTTTCCTCTGAGGTCGCGAAAATCAAGGCTGCCAAGCCGGACCTGCTCTTTCCCGTTTGCCGGCCGGGAGACTCCATTATCCTGACGAGACAGTTGCTTAAAGAGAGGGTTCCGCTCATGGGGATTATCAGTCCGGGAAGTCCGGGATGGTATGAACCCAAGGTTATCGAGGATCTGGGAAAACTGGTCTACTATGTCATGGACAATGTCCCCTGGATTAATCCTGTGAGCCCGGTGTATCAGCAAGCCAACGCCCTGTTTAACAAGAAATATGGCGGCTATTTGGACACCAATTCCGGCTATGCCTATACCGGCATCCTCGTGATCGCCGATGCCCTGGAAAGGGCCGGGTCCGCCGACAGCGATAAGCTCCTGGCGGCTCTCAGGACAACCGACCTGAAAGCGCAACCCATGGTGGGAGAAGCCATCCGTTTCGCGGAGAACGGCGACAATATCAATGCGACAACGGCCATGGTTCAGGTGTTGCCGGATCCCGATCCAGAAAAACGGGTCAAGGTCGTCCTGCCCAAGAGTTTCGCCCAGGCGGATTACGTATTTCCCGCCCCCCAGATCTGGGATAGAGGCTAATGGACACCACCCTCGCCCTGCAGCTTCTGATTCAGGGAATTCTGCTGGGAGGGCTCTACGGGCTTATCGCCCTGGGGCTCTCCCTCATTTTCGGGGTAATGGGGGTGATTAACTTTGCCCATGGCCAGATGATGGTCATCGGCATGTACATTTCCTACTGGATATTCGTTCTGTTAGGTCTTGATCCCTACCTGTCCCTGATCATCGTCTCCGCCGCCATTTTTGTCTTGGGATATGTGATCCAGTTTTCCGTGGTCAACCGGATCCTCGATTACCCGGAAGCCATGCAGGTGCTTCCCCTCGTAGCGATCGGGATTATTCTCGAAAACACGGCACTCATGCTGTGGGGACCGGATCATCGGAGCCCGCAGACCGCCATGAGCCTGGACACCATCTGGCTGGGGGGTGCCATGATCGATGTGTCGCGCCTCATTGCCTTTTGCATGGCCATTATCATCACCCTGGCTATTTTCATCTACCTGAAAAAGAGCCATATGGGCAAACGCATCCGGGCGGCGGCGGATAACCGCATGGCCGCCACGCTCGTGGGCATCAATGTGGGCCGGATCAATAATTTTTCCTTCGGGCTGGGTGGCGCCACAACCGGGGCGGCCGGAGCGCTCCTTCTGCCGCTGATGCCCCTTTCCCCTAACCTGGGTCACGATTTTACATTGACCGCCTTTATTGTGGTGATCCTCGGCGGCATGGGAAATCTCGTGGGCGCCCTTGTGGGCGGGCTCATTTTAGGTGTGGCCGAATCCATGTCCACCCTTTTTCTTCCTGCTACTCTCAAACAGGTAGTAAGTTTCGGGATACTGATCATAATCATGCTTTTTCGTCCCCAGGGACTTCTCGGGGGGAAGAAATGAACAGGCTCTATGTTCTTTTGGCAGCGGTTCTGGCCATTCTTCTTCTGCTCCCGCTTTTTCTTGAAAAGTATATCCTGGGTATTTTTGTGATGATTTTTTTCTATGCCTACCTGGGACAGTCATGGAATATCCTAACCGGATATACGGGACATATTTCCCTGGGACACGCCCTCTATGTAGGAGTGGGGGCATATACCTCCACCTTTCTGGCCCAGACCTACGGACTCAGCCCCTGGATCGGCATGCTGGTGGGAGGAGTTTTCGCGGTGGTCATCGCCCTTTTTCTGGGATACCTGGGATTTCGTTTCGGACTCAGAGGGGTTTATTTTGTAATCCTCACCATCGCTTTTGCGGAAATCACCCGCCTGATCGTTTCCCATGTGGAAGCATTGGGCTCTTTTTCCGGGATCTTTCTTGATTTCAACCCTTCCTTCTGGAATTTTCAGTTCAGAGGCAATGTTCCCTACTATTATATTGCCTTGGGTTTCATGGTGTTTTCCATAATCGTAGTCCGCATTCTGGAGGGTTCAAGGGCAGGTCGTTTCATGGTGGCTATCAGGGAGGATGAAGAAGCCGCTCAGGCGCTGGGGGTCAATGCCTTCAAGTACAACATGATCGCCATTGCGTTAAGCGCCTTTATGACCTCTCTGGCCGGCACCTTTTATGCCAATTATATTTTTTATCTTCATCCCGACACCCTGTTCGGTATGGCCCTGAGCATCGAACTGATCCTGCGCCCCATCATCGGGGGACTGGGAACCATTCTGGGACCCATCCTGGGGTCGTTCATCCTCACGCCCCTTTCCGAGATCTCCAGGGCCTATTTTGCAAAGGGGGGATTTGAGGGGCTTCATCTGATTCTGTACGGTGTTCTTGCTGTCCTCGTGGTGCTTTTTATGCCCAAAGGGATCATCTATTACGCGAAAAAGTGGTTAAATCCGCTGCTGGGTCTGAAAGAGAAAAATCCGGGGTTCACGGAAAACAGAAAAGAGGCTGAAGCAGAATCGTGAATATTCTGAAGGTAACAAAGCTGAGCAAGCGGTTCGGCGGTCTGGCGGCCATTTCGGAATTGTCTTTCGAATTGGAACAAGGGGCCATACTGGGCTTGATAGGCCCCAATGGCGCAGGCAAGACCACCGTGTTCGACTGTCTGAGCGGCTTTCACACCCCTGATGCGGGCGAAATGATCTTTTCCGGAAAATCTCTGTTGGGCATGCAGCCTTATCAGGTGTGTCAGGCGGGTCTTGCCCGGACTTTCCAGATCGTCAAGCCGTTTCTGACCATATCGGTGCTGGATAATGTGATGGTAGGCGCCCTGATACGTGAAAAATCCACCCAAAAAGCCCGTGTCGAATCCATGAAGATTATCAAATGGGCCGGTCTTGGTCCCATGGCCCACAAGGAGGCCGGGGGGCTGCCCCTTCCCCTCAGAAAAAGGCTGGAAATGGCGAGGGCTCTGGCGACACGCCCGAAACTCCTGCTTCTCGATGAAGTGATGGCGGGACTCAACCCCACGGAAGTTTCAGAGATTATTAAATTGATCAGAGAGGTCAACAAGAAGGGTGTATCCATCCTGCTTATAGAGCACGTCATGCAGGGCATCATGGCCCTTTCGGAACGGGTGTTGGTCATCAATTATGGAAGCCGGATTGCCGAAGGCACACCGGACGAAGTAGTAAAAGATGAGAAAGTAATCGAGGCCTATCTGGGCAAGGAGTTTCTCCATGCTCAGGGTTGATGGAATAGACGTCTTTTACGGGGATCTTCAGGCCTTGAGAGGGGTCTCTTTTGAAGCAACCGAGAGGGAGGTCGTCTCCGTTATAGGCTCCAACGGCGCCGGAAAATCCACTACCCTCAAGACGGTCTCAGGAATTCTCCGCCCCCGGAAAGGAACCATTGAATTTGATGGCGAGAATATCTCCAGGGCTTCCACTTCCCGGATCGTTGAAATGGGAATCAGCCACATTCCGGAAGGAAGGCAGATTTTTCCCACCATGACGGTGGAAGAAAACCTCGAAATGGGGGCGCAGTTCCCCCATACGAAGAAAGTCCGAAAGGAAACCATGGCGGAAGTATTCGGATTTTTTCCCCGTTTGAAGGAGAGGCTCAACCAGAAGGCGGGGACCCTGAGCGGGGGCGAACAACAGATGGTGGCTATCGGGAGAGGGATGATGTCCAAACCCAGGCTCATGATGTTCGATGAACCTTCGCTTGGGCTGGCGCCCTTGCTGGTTACCACCATATTCGAGATTATCAGCCGGATCAACGAACGGAAGACCTCTATTCTGCTCATTGAACAAAACGTATTTCATGCCCTGACCATCTCGGACAGGGGGTATGTCCTCGAAAACGGACAGATTGCCCTGAGTGGCGAAGGGAAATGGCTTATGGAAAATCCGCATATCCGAAAGACTTATCTGGGGCTCTAATTTTCGGGGACCCGGATTACCGCGGATGAACAAAAAGAAACCGCTGTTGTT
>JBBSAR010000347.1:0-5118 GCA_038252125.1 Desulfatiglandales bacterium | reverse complement strand
TGGGGATGGATGCCATACGGGCAAAAGTCGTCAAACCCTTGAAAGGGCTCAAGGTGGCAGGTTACGTGGGATGCCAGTCCGTCCGTCCTTTCGGAGAGTATGACAGCGTGAACAAGCCGGTGGTTCAGGATCGCCTCATTGAAGCCCTTGGCGCGGAAGCAGTGCCATTCCCCAGCAAGATCAAATGCTGTGGGTCGGGGATTTTTCTTCCGGAAATGGATTACTGCCTGGAACTGGTGAAGAATATTCTGGAGGATGCGGTGAAGCACGGAGGGCAACTGATTTCCACGATCTGTCCCATGTGTGCCATGAATCTCGAGATGTATCAGGGCAGGATAAATGAAAAATTCGGCACCAACTTTGATATCCCGATTGTGTATCTTACCCAGCTGATGGCCGTTGCCTTTGGAATGGATCTGAAAAAGGACGCTGCACTGCATTTCAACGTGATCCCACCGGAAAACATCCTGAAGAAAGCCGTGGGTTGACCCGCGGGCATCCATGTATTCACAGGGAATCGGACCAAACCCCGGAATCTGGTTATGAAGGGGTTTGGTTTTTCTTTTTTGGAGGCGATGGCATTTCACAAGATAGGGATTACCTTGGAAATGCTTCTTTGTTTATGGAATGAAATGATGAAACTTGGAGAGAAACATGACTACCGATGAAAAACCGAAATGTAAATATTGTGAAACCGAAATGAAAAAATGGCGACCTCCTTCCCATTCCACCTGGACCAACGAATTTCTGTGGGTCTGTTTCAATGACGAGTGCCCCTACTTTGTCAGGGGGTGGGACCACATGATGAAGACACAGGAAGTAAAAGCATCCTACAGGCAATCGGTTAATCCGGAAACCGGTGTCGGTTCGCCGCTTCCGACCTGGTCGAACGAGGCCCATCGGGACAGCATTATTGAGGATTAATGTCTTAAAGACAGGTGAATGGCAACCATGAAAAAGATTGGAAGGAATGAACCCTGCCCTTGTGGAAGCGGCAGGAAATTTAAACAGTGCCACCTTGGAAAAGAAGACGAACTGTCCGCAAAGGGAATGGATGACTTTACGGTGGAGATGAGCAGGCTGATAACGAGCCTTCCCGCCGTGTGGTACGGGAGATCGCGGGAGATGGTCGATCAGCTCGACATCAAGGCACTGACGGGGGTCTCCGCCGGTATCCGGTTTGTGGATCTGAAAGCATATCATTCCCTCAACCTTTCGGGCGACAGGAATACCTCCGAAGAAAAATCCGGGTCAGGGGGGATTCTCATTAATGTCCTTAAGACCGAGCCAAGCGATCCCGGCAATTTGTATATTGCCATATCCCCTGATATTGGCGACAGCGCCCTTATCCACCAGCTTGCCCATGTCCTGGATTACCTGGCCGGGTCCAGGCTGGCCCCCGGAATGGCAAAACCCTTGAGTTTCGAACTGGGTGTTCCCTCTGAGCAGTTGGAGCATCCTCACGAATTCGGTTACTGGCTGGATTATATGAGGAAGGAATTTGATGCCCAGCTTGATGCGGATGATATGATTGTTCATTTTCTTTTCGAAAATGAAATGCTGATAAAAGGCCTGGAAATCGAAAAGCAGGATCAGACTGTTCTCAAAATGAAATCAGAACGGATGATGCGATTTTTAAGTGAGAGGAGCGCGGAGATTGATGCTCTCATCTGTGAACTTCCCGGATATATTGGTTCAAGAGTAAAAAAAGACTGATTTTTCTGGAGGGGAGAAGCGGCTCATGCCCATTTATGAATACGAGTGCAGGACCTGTTCCAGGGAATTCCAGTGCCTGGTGATGGGGCCGGACGATGAGAAAAATCTGGCGTGCCCAACGTGCGAGGGAAAGGATCTGAGGAGGCTGATCTCTCGAGTTGCCTATCATCTGTCCGAGAGCGCACGATTGGACAGCTTTGATCCCGGTTCACGACAGAGCGATTCCTTTTATAAGGATAGTCGTAATATCGGGCTCGCCGCCAAAAAAAGGGCACAGCAGATGGGCGTGGATCTGGGGAGCAGCTTTGAAAACAAGGTGGATAAACTCCGAACGGACCCCGGCAGCGTTCTGGACGGAGATTAACAGGAGGCATTATGGTCGATGAAGGGGATCTGATTCTGATTTATCAAGAGGATCAGCCGGTTGCTTTTGGCCGCATTGAGTACATCGAGCCTGACGTCAAGAAAGACTGGTATCAGGTTACGCTGCTGCTGCTTTCCATCCCCGTTCGGGAGGTCACCTGGATACTGAGATGGTCCTATGTCCAGGGGGAACCTTACACCATGGGCGGAAAGCCCATGCGGCTGGAAAAGGTTGAACGGATCGCTCGTCCAAAAGAAAAAGAAGAGGATCGAAAAGACGAGAGCCAGAAGAAAGGAACCGGTAAAACGGGGACGGTGATCCCCTTCAAAAAACCATGATTTTCAATGCAGACATGGAAGAGATTGACTACTCAAAGCTGGATCGTCCGGAGATTCTGATGGCTCTTTTTCATCCGCGGAAGGAATGGCGGCCAAAAGGGGCGCCGGCGTCCGGCGAGGAACTCCTGATCCCGGTGGAGGAAAACGTGGTGGTGGGGGCCCGTTTTCATTCGGCCCATCAGGACGACCCCATCCTCCTTTTTTTTCATGGGAATGGGGAGATCGTGGCCGATTATGACGACATGGCGCCCCTGTACACCCGGATGGGAATTAACTTCCTGCCGGTGGACTATCGGGGTTACGGTCGGTCCGTCGGTATACCGACCATTACGAATATGATGACCGACTGTCACCGAATCCTCGATTTCACATTGGATTTCCTTAACGAAAGAGGATTCAGAGGTCCGGTCATCGTCATGGGTAGATCTCTCGGGAGCGCTTCCGCCCTTGAACTGGCCGCCCGCTGCGCGGATAGGATTGATGCCCTTATTATTGAGAGCGGATTCGCCAGGACCGGGCCTCTTTTGCAGCTTTTGGGGGTGAACCTGAAAGCCATTGGATTTGTGGAGGATTCAGGGATTGAAAATATCCGGAAGATCCGAGCTTATTACAGTCCTACGTTGATCATCCATGCAGAGAAAGACCACATCATTCCTTTCTCTGACGGCCGGGAGCTTTATGATGCCTCAGGCGCACGCGATAAACAACTTCTCATGATCCCCGGCGCCAATCACAACGATATCTTTTTTCGGGGAATGAACGAATATTTGGAGGCGGTTAAGAACCTGGCGGAAAAAACCCGTTGAGAGCGAAACGAAGCGCGGCGTGTGAAATGCGTTCCCACGCGGAGCGTGGGAACGAGAGGGAAGGACTTTGTCCCCACGGAAGAGCCGTGGGGATGGATGTCTCTACTTCTTCTCTTTGTCTTTGGCTTCTTTTTCCTTGATGGCCTTGTATACGCGCTCCGGCGTCAAGGGAAGTTCCCAGATGCGAACTCCGGCGGCATCGTACACGGCATTGAGGATGGCGGGAATGGTGGGCATGATGGCGCCCTCTCCCACTTCTTTAGCCCCGTAGGGTCCGGCTGGTTCATTGCTTTCCACGATGATGGCATTTACTGGGGGCATATCCAGCGCTGTCGCTAACTTGTATTCTCCCAGGTTGGCGTTCAGAATGCGGCCCTTGCTGTCGAACTTGACCTCTTCAAAGAGGGCTTCGCCAAGTCCCATGGAAAGGGAGCCCTGCATCTGCGCTTCCACCGAAGTCCGGTTGATGGCGAATCCGCAGTCATGAGCGTCGTTCATATTGTCCACCGTCACCTGGCCCGTCTCCATGTCCACACTCACTTCCACCACCTGGGCGGAAGGCCCGTAGGCCGGGGAGGTTCCCACAGTGGCCCCCTTGAATTTGCCACCCAGTTGTCCCGGACTGTATTTGCCGGTTCCCACGATGGTCCCTTTTCTGAGGTAGGCCAGGCGGGCAGCTTCCTTGAAGGTCAGTCCGTCTTCCTCGGGAGAATCGGTGAACCCCCTGTGCTCTTTGAGATAGCTGGTCCGGATCTTTTGGAAATCGGGTGTGCCGTTTTTGAATACAACGAACCCTTTCTTCACATCCATATCTCCCAAGGGAACATTAAGTTCCTCTGAAAGCACCTCAAGCACCTGGGCCTTCACGCTCTCCGCTGCATCTTTGGTGGCATGGCCGGTCATGAGGGTCTGCCTGCTGGAATAGGCCCCCAGGTCCACGCCGAAATCCGTATCCCCCGACTGAACCCGCACATCCGACAGGGGGACTCCTACGGCCTCCGCGGCAATCATGGCGATAACCGTATCGGAACCCTGTCCGATCTCAGCGGAACCACTCGATACCTGGACAACGCCCCCGTCTTCGGAGAGTTTGATGGTGATGGTGGAATGGGCGGTTTCGGATCGGTATATGGGATATCCGGCGCCCGACACAAAGAACCCCGTGGCAACGCCGATGCCCTTCCCCTTCGGCAGCTTGCCTTTCTTGGATTTCCAGTCGGACCCTTCCGCCACCGCCCGGATGCATTCCTTCATGCCGAAGCTGCTGGTGTTGAAATCGTTGCAGGTGACGTCCCCCGCTTCCATGGAGTTTCTGAGCCGCATTTCCACGGGATCGATCCCCAGTTCCTCGGCACGGATATCCACCTGTTGTTCCCAGGCGGCCCGGGCCGCTACTCCGCCGTGGCCACGCTGTGCGCCGCATGCGGGTTTGTTGGTGAAGAGCCTGTATCCGTCATATTTCATGTTTTTCAGACGGTAAGGGGCGCCTAACAAAGATCCCGCATAGTAGATGGTGGCGATGCCGAAGCTGGAATAAGCCCCGCCGTCCATGTAGCATTCATTGGCCAGGGCCACAATGGTTCCGTCCTTTTTCACGCCGGTCTTCAGCTTGTGTACAAACTGGTGTCTTGCCCTGGAATGAAGGAACACCTGCTCCCTGGTGTAGTTCATTTTTACGGGATGTCCCGTGACCTTTGAAAGAAACGACGCGGAGTAGTCCATGGGCGTCGCCTCCATCTTGGGACCGAACCCGCCACCCACGTAAAATTTTACGACCCTCACCTTCCCGATGGGAATGCCCAGGACCATGGCTACGTTCCGCATGGTATAGTGGGGCGACTGGGCCGAGCTGTACAGGGTCAGATATCCGTTCGGGTCGAAATCGGCCACGCAT
>JBBSAR010000346.1:0-5175 GCA_038252125.1 Desulfatiglandales bacterium | reverse complement strand
CCGATTCACGGGCGGAAATTTCTGGATCGGGCTCCTTTTGGGTCCCCTGTGCGTATGCGTCATAGGCTTTATCGTGGAGCGTTTCTTCCTGCGTTATGTGTATAATCTCGCCCTCCCCTACCAACTTCTCCTGACTTTTGCATTCGTGCTGCTTTTTGATGATCTGGTCAAGGTCATATGGGGGGCAGGTTCCATCGGATCTCCCATGGTGCCCGGACTTTCCGGGTCCGTATCCATTATGGGAAGAAATTTCCCGGTGTACAATCTGTTCATCATCGGCGTCGGGCCTCTGGTAGCCATCGGGATGTGGGCATTGTTGGAAAAAACATGGTGGGGCAGGATCATCAGGGCGGCATCGTCGGATCGGGAAATGGCCTCGGCCATCGGGGTGCGGGTGCCAACCCTGTTTACGGCCGTATTTATTTTCGGAACGTGGCTGGGCGCCATGGGCGGAGGGCTTGCTGTTCCCTACGTAGGGCTCCTGACCCCCGGAATGGGGGAAACAGTCATTATCAACGCCTTCGTGGTGGCCGTCATCGGGGGGCTGGGAAGCCTCAAAGGGGCTTTTTTCGGGGCCTTGATCATCGGGCTGCTCTCCAGTTTCGGCACCCGATACCTCCCCGCCTTCGACATGTTTCTCACCTTTATTCTGATGGCCGTGGTCCTGTTGTGGAGACCGCAGGGTTTCTTCGGGGAGGCCGCATAGATGAAGAATCGTTTCTGGACCGCTCTTGTCATTATCCTGGTGCTGGCAGGCCTGGCAGCCATCGGTCTTTTCTCGGGGAGATTCGTCGTCTACCTGACCATGCGGGTCATGATCCTGGCCATCTTCGCCATGGGATACAATATCCTCCTCGGGAGAACCGGTCTCCTTTCCTTCGGCCATGCCGCCTTCTATGCGGGCGGCGCTTACGGACTGGGGCTTTTTTCCATCCACGTATCCCCCGATCCCCTTTTAGGGATTTTGATGGGGGTGCTCCTGGCGTGCGTTCTGGCCTTGATCATCGGCTTTTTCTGCGTCCGCCACACGGAAATCTACTTCGCCATGCTGACCCTCGCGTTCGGCATGATGGTCTTTTCTCTCATCTGGAATATGCGCGACATTACCGGCGGGGATGACGGCCTGGTAGGGATTATGCGCGCGCCGATCTCGCTGGGATTCGTGAGCATTCCACTTCTGAAGACGGGCCAATACTATTTCTTCGTCTTGTTCTGGTTTGCCGTCAGTGTGTGGGTTATTCACCTGATCCGTAATTCCCCTTTCGGACTGGTCCTGTCGGGTCTCAGGGAAAACGACCGCCGCATAGAATTTGCCGGTCTGTCCGTCAAAAACTACCGTCTGGCCTCTTTCGTGATTTCCGGAGTCTTCGCGGGCTTGGCCGGCGCTCTCGGGGCCCTTCTGGAAAACAATTCCAATCCGTTCATGGCCCACTGGAGCCACTCGGCAGAACCGATCCTGGTGAGCCTCATAGGCGGCATCCAGACCTTCACCGGTCCCATGGTCGGAAGCGTCGTCTTCATTGTTTTCAGGGAAATTATCGAACGCTTCACCCAGAACTGGATGCTCTGGCTGGGCATCATCCTGCTGGTCATCATCATGGGACTGCGGGGAGGCGTGGTGGGCGGCCTAAGCCAGTTGTTCAAAGGACGACACACCGTAAAACCATCAGGAGGCAGATCGTGACCGCGCCGCTTCTCGAAATCAGGAGCCTGCACAAGGCCTTCGGCCGAGTGGTTACGGCCAACGGGATCAATCTCACCCTTGAAAAAGGCGTGCTCACATCGATCATCGGACCCAACGGGGCCGGAAAATCCACCCTGATCAACATACTCTCCGGTTCCCTGCATGTGGATTCGGGCGCAATCCTGTTCCAGGGAAAAGAGATCACCGATCTGCCCATCCATAAGAGGGTCAGGCTGGGGCTGTGCCGATCTTTTCAGGTGGTGAATGTCTTTCCCGAATTGACGGTTTTTAATAATATCCAGATCCCTGTTCTGGCAGTGCAAAAAAGGGCAACCCGTCTGTTTCGTCCCCTATCGCGGGAAAAAGAAGCCCAAGAGGAAGTGGGACAGGTCCTTGAACGTGTGGGACTCGAAACCAAGGCCCACGTACCCGCCAATGCCCTTTCCCACGGAGACCAGCGTCTGCTGGAAGTGGGGATTGCCCTGGCCGTCCGACCCAAACTTTTATTCCTTGACGAACCCACCGCGGGAATGAACCCCGTGGAACGGGTGACCGTGCTTCAAAACATCAAACGCCTCTCGGCCGAAGGAAAAACCACCTTCGTCATCGTCGAGCACGACATGGACATTGTCTTTTCGCTTTCAGACAGGGTAATCGTCCTCCACCACGGCGATATCATAGGGGATGGCACCACCGAGGAGATCCAAAACAGCAGGAGAGTAAAGGAAGTCTATCTCGGAGAGGAGGTGATGGAATGATCCTTCAGGTGCAATCCATCAACACCTACTACGGCACTTCTCACATTCTGCAGGACATCTCCCTTCAGGTGGAATCCGGCGAAGTGGTAGCGCTTCTGGGTCGGAACGGGGTAGGCAAAACCACAACGCTGCGCTCCATCATGGGGCTGACGCCGCCCCGAAGCGGAGCTATCCATTTCAAAGAAAAAAAGGTGACAGGGAAACCTCCCTATGCCATGGCCTGGATGGGCCTGGCCTATATTCCGGACGATCTTCGCATTTTTCCCGATCTCACCTGCCGCGAGAACCTGGAAATTGCGCAGAAGCTCTCCCGCCAGACCGGATACTATACCCTGGAGAAGGTGGAAGGGCTTTTCCCCATCCTGCGGGCAAGGCGGAAGCAGAAAGGGCTTAATCTTTCCGGAGGCGAGAAAAAGATGCTCAGCCTGGGCAGGGCGCTCATGGCCAATCCGAACCTTATTTTGTTGGACGAACCGTCCGAGGGGTTGGCGCCCTTGATCGTTCGAAGCCTCGTCCAAGTCATTCGTGAAATCCAGGAGAGGGGCATGACCCTTCTTCTGGCGGATCAAAATCTCAAATTCTGCAGACAGGTGTGTAACAGGGGCTATATCATCGAAAAGGGCGCCATTGTGCACAACGATACCATGGAAGGCATCTGGAACAACGAAGAAGTCATCAAGAAATATCTTGTGCTGTAGAGCCGGTTTCAAAACGCCCCCTTTTGCCCGATCTCTGCGTCAGACTCAAATTTTAAGCCTCGAAATATCAAACATATTCCTGTGGTTAAAATCTTCGTCTTCATTGATATCGAACAAAATTGAACATTTTGAAACCGGCTCTAAAGAATGAACAAGACAACAGCAAGCTTCTTTTCGGCGGTCCAGTTTTTCACCCGCATCCCCTGTCCTGAAAAATGGACCGGGGGCGCCGGAAACCTTGACCGAACCATCCGGTTCCTGCCGCTCGTGGGTTGGATCGTGGGAGGGGTAGGCGCCCTGGCGTTCATCCTCTCTCATCTTTTGTTCCCCATCTCCATATCCGTACTTCTCTCCATGACCGCCACGATCCTGCTCACGGGCGGCTTTCACGAGGACGGCTTCTCAGACGTCTGCGACGCCTTCGGAGGCGGCTGGAACCGGGAGCATATCCTCCGGATCATGAAGGACAGCCGCATAGGCGCTTACGGAGTCCTGGGGTTGATTCTGATTTTGGGAATCAAATTCCTGACCCTCGCCTCTCTCCCCGCTTCCATGATTCCGGCAGCCCTCTTTACGGCCCACGCCCTCAGCCGTTTTTCTCCCGCCCTCCTCACCTTCACACACCAATACGCAAGGGAAACTCCGGACAGCAAGTCCGGCTCCGTGGCAAAGAAAATGTCCCTTCCCGACCTTTTCGTGGCGGCCCTGTTCGCCTTTGCCCCCCTGCTTCTATTCTTTGACTGGAAAACTCTGTTGGCTCTGCCGCCCCTGGCCCTTGCCCACCTGTGGCTGACCCGCTATTTCAAGAGATGGATCGGAGGATATACGGGAGACTGCCTGGGGACCTGTCAGCAGGTAAGTGAAATCGTATGTTATCTGAGCATGGCGGCCCTGTGGGGATGAATCCTTTTTCGCACTCTGAGATTGACTTCATTGAATAGTTTCGTCGGATGGGCGAAGGCTGAACCACACCCTAAAAGCCCTTCCAATCTTTTGGGCAGAACCATATTCAAACAACGGCCGGCCGTCTGTCGCCGATGCCGACCACACTGTACAATGGACGAAAAACGAGCTTTTGATCCGGCAAATTCCTGTATGGCCCGCTGTAAAGAACCAACCCATGGGGACAATTGGGATATTTTTCAAGCATGAGGTGAAGGCTTCGCAAACTCCCCCCTGAACCTGATTTAACCTCTATCGGATAGATCTTTCCTTCACGAACGGCAAGATAATCCACTTCGGCATTGCTGCCGCGGGCATCGCGTGCCCAGTAGAACAACTCCGAACTGTGCCAGGCAAGAAGCTCCTGGGCAACAAATTGTTCCGCGAGCTTTCCGCGATACATGGCCAGGAGGTTTTCCTGCTTCAATTCCAATTCCACCGGCACCTGGCAAAGTCGCTGCAAAAGCCCTATGTCCAGCATCGATCCCTTGAATTTCTTCGGGTTGGCGGTTGCCCCTAACGGCAAACCGGACGGATCGCAGGCCGGGATTTTGTGGATCAATTTCGCCTTTGCCAGCAGATCGAACGCCTTGCGATTGGTCTGTCCCGAATGGCCTTCGTTAAGCCGGGCATATTTTAACTGATCACCGACGCTTCTTGCCACGTTCAAGAAAACCGCATCAAGGCACAGGACGTCGACGCGGGGCGTATATTTGGAAAAGTCATCCCGATAGGATTCCAGAATTTCCGACTGGACCTGAAAGGCTTCGACCATTGAACCGGAATCGCGATAGGTCTTTATACATTCGGGCATGCCACCCACAAAAAAATAGTTTCGCAATTCTTTCAGAATCATCCCTTGAACTGTTTCATCAACATCGGCCGGGGAGATGAGCGCATATTCCGCCATGGGTTCCTTGCCCAACGCAAGCAGGTATTCGTGGAAGGTCATAGGATGCATGGGCAGATATTGCACTCTTCCCACGGGGATGGAGATTTCACCAAAGGCAAACTCCAGCAGTGAACCCGCGGCAACAACGTGAAGTTCGGGCATCTGTTCATAAAAATAGCGCAATGCCATGATGGCTCTCGG
>JBBSAR010000345.1:0-5186 GCA_038252125.1 Desulfatiglandales bacterium | reverse complement strand
GCGCAGTGCTCAAATCCCCAATATCGTCCCTGGTTGGATAGGAGAATTCAGCGGGAGCGGCCTTGTCTTCAGGAAAACCGAGGGGAAGATATATCCCGGCAATCTCATCGTCTCCACCTCCAAGAGGTTTGAGCAAGAGGAGATCTTTGTCGTCGGAAGGCATGACCACCCATTCGCGATCGCGGACATGCACAAGGGATCCGGGAGTGAACTCCATTATTTCACCTTCTGGAAGATGTCGGGCCGAGACGCGATCAGGGAACCAAGGTTTTCTTGATAGTAGTAGACGACAACCTGCTGGCCCAAGTTCCTTATTTTCTGCCGTTTTGCCTGGTCGGACCGGTGAATTTCAGGGTTGTCGTGAGGTGTGCCGTCACAGAATATCCAGACATCCGGTTCATAGAAAAAGTCGGGTTTCACAAAAAGCCCTTGGACGCTTCGCTGGGCGTCATCGGGCAGCCGGAAGCCTCCTTTATGAAGATAATCCAGAAATTCCCTTTCCGTCGAAGAAGTTGGGTCCATTCGTTTCAACAAGGTCTGATAGTGGGATTCGTAACTGTCAAAATGCGGGTTGGACAAGATTTCAAGGCTGCAGCTTTTGAGTTTTTCGAGTGCGTCCTTGATCAGCCAACGATCGATGATCGGATGATCCCTTTGGTTGTAATAGCTCAGCAAATCATCGTAGGAAGCCGGTTCGATGTATTGGGTGTCGTCGTATCTGCAAATCGACATGGCCTCCCGTACCATATCGCGAAACACTTTCGGGTCTTCGACAAACTGGGAGAGAATGCCAAGGCTTCCTTCCGATGCTTCATAGAGAAATATATTGGGCATGTGCGGCGAACCCATGGCCGTTGCTGAAATCTCGCGGGGTTCCACCTGAAACAGATTCTCGATAGCCCTTCTCAGCGCATATTGCAGGGTGATAATACCCTCTCGCGAGAGGCCAAGAGGTTTGGTAGGTTCCATGTACAGCGCGTCTGACGTGTCGGAAGAAAAAAGCTTCACGTTTCGAATGGTTTCGCTCTCCGGGTCACGATCTTTCAAGGCGGCACTTTTGTACCAGATGCCGGTCGTCATCCCCGTGGCAAAACCTTCTTCATTTCTGCTGCGCCAGCGCTGATTGACGTAATAGATGCGGGCGGCCGGGATATAGGTCAGGTTGATTAACGGCTGATCGCCGCCTTTTATGACGGCCTTTACTGTCCCGCTCAGATCTCCGTCTACAGCGAAAAACGTATCGATCTGATACCCCCTGGAGAGTCTTTCTTCCTCTTCGCAGGATATCCTGGATATTTCATCGCACCGGGTCTCAGACATTTCCAGCAGGTTCATGATAATCCCTTTTGTGCTGTTGTCGTTCAGGGAGACGCGGGTCAGGGGACACTCGGACGCTTCAAACCGGTCACCTGTCAGAAAATACCCCGAGCTGATACATATTTTGGCCTTTTGAATGCGGTTTGGTGCGTCTTGGGTGATCACCTGATTGATCTGGTACTTTCTGCCTTTGTGGTAGATGATGTTATGGGGGCCAAATTCTCTTAACGCAATGGTTCGCGGTCGAGAAATAAATTCACCACCGTCGCCCATGCGCACAAACGTCCGGAGCGGAAGGCGGGTGAAATTGTATCCCGGTAGGAACCCTTCCGCCGCAAAGTATCGATAGGGATAGAATTCGGAAAGCTGTCGCGATTTGTTAGCGGCATTTCTCAGCAATTCCAGTTGTCGTGTTGCCTGAAGCATGTTCAGGTTTTCCTGCTTGAACTCTTTTGAACCGCTTGTAAGGAGACCTCCGGACAATTTTCTCGTGGCGCTTTCCAGCAGCCTTTGAGCGGACAGATAGAGATTTCGCCACCGATCGATGGCTTGATCAAAGTCACGGATGAATGAGTGGATGGTTTGTTCCACCCACTGGCCTGTAAACCAGGGTGACGCGGCCTTTTTTAGTTTGGGTTCAAAATCAGCGATGACTTTGTTGAATGTATTTCGAATGCCGGCATATTGCTGTGGATCAATCTTCAATTTCGCTCTGATGGTTTCTGTGAGGGGAAGGGTTTCCATGTCGCCTTCAACAAGCTGTTCAATGGAAAAATCCAGCTCCGGCAGACCGACTTCGGATAGATAGAGCGCATTAAGGTGCGTTTTCAGCAGTTCCTGGTTTGAAAGATCGATGCGGGGCGGCGCGACTATGCCTGAAACCAGCTCAATCTGCTCTTTAAAATAGTGGCGATCGTGGGGTGAAAACGATGAACAATAGGTAAATACCAACGCGGCCTGTCCACTTCGGCCGGCGCGGCCGCTTCGTTGGGCATAGTTGGCGGGATTCGGTGGGGCATTGCGCATGTGAACGGTGCTCAATTCCTTGATATCGATGCCCAGTTCCATCGTGGGTGAACAGTAAAGAGCGCTGATCTTTCCATCCCCGAAATCCTCCTCTCTTTGTTTGCGATCGTCATTTTGCAACTGGCCGGTGTGATCTTCCGCACGCAATCGTTTCAATCGAGTGAAATCGGTCTGGTAGAGGTCCTGGAAAAAGCGGTTGGGAAGAATCTCGATCGGCTTGTACGAACGGGATTTCACGATGTCGGGCCGAACCGTGTTTTTGTCTCCCAAACGCCACACCACAGTACTCAAACGCAATTGATATACCTTGATTTCTTTGTTTTCCCTGTTTCGTGCATGAGATGAAAACAGGAAATCCGCCTGCTCCAGTTTGTAAAGCAGTGCATTCATAAATGCCTGATAATGAACGGTTTTGAAGTCCAGAGAAGAGTATTTCCGGGCCACAAACCATCGAATGTATTTGCCTAAACGACTGTTTGCCCCGATGCTTGCAGTAAAAATCCGAGACCTCTCGTAGAGGGTTTCATTTCGCATGAAAGCGGTTTGGGGAATGCTTTCTCTCTGGTCAAATTTCCAGGGGACTCTTAAGTTTTCCGAAATCTCTTTGTGATTCTCATCGATAATTTGAGGGGTCAGGTAAACTTCGCTGTGAAGGGCATAGGCTTGTCGGAAGAACTCAAGAATCTGATAGAGAAATTCTTCCCGCTCCTGCAGTGTCAGTCCAGAAGCAATTGGCATATCCTCCCACAAGGGCTCATAAACCGAAGCCTCGGTAAGATTTTCGTACGATACAAACATGAGGGCACATTGTTCAAGATTCGGGACATTCATCCGCCACCCTCTTCGGAGGTCGTAGAGCGCACGATAGACCAGGTATTTTTGAAATGTCTCCTCATATTTCCTGGCTTTCCAAGGCACGGGCTCGGTTTCCGTGTTGGCATACTCCATAATCGGCAACCTGAGGGCATCGAAAATGGCTTTACCTAGGTTCCTGTAGGTGAGCGACTCGGTGGGTGAGGCTTTCAGGGCTCGATATATGGCCGCTCGAAGCTGTATGACATCAAGGAAGTCATTGAAATGTCCGGCCTGCAATGCGGCGTCCTGCCGGTTATCAGTAAAACTCAACAGCTTCTGGTCTTGATGGGGCATTCCCGATTTTGCAAACTCGCGCAGGAGCAGTAAGGAAAGTAACGTGGTGGACGAGCTTCTGCCTTCACTGCCAAGTCTGGCCAGCTTTGTACCTTCACTGGTCTTAGTGATAAAAAAGGAGCCCCCGGTAGGATCAAAGAGCAGCGGCGCAGGCATGAACCATGCCCTGTATTTCATCGGTTCATCATGTGAATAGTGGCCCTCTTCATCGTAGAAGATCAGTCTTGGTACTCTGGATCGATACTTTTTTTGGATGCTGGTAATTTCCCCCGTCTTGTTGAAATTCAGCCAGGTATCAGGCAGTTGTTCCAAGTCTTCCTTTGGATTCCATACATCATCCCCAACGATGAGGTAGCCACGATCCAAAAACTCATCCCCTTCGTCGGAAACCATCTTGAATTCTCTCGGTTCCAGCATCCCAGTGTCCCTGTTTCGCATGACACAAATAAAAGGATGTCCGGAAATCCTGCTGAAGACATTTGGAAAAAGAGGTCTTTTCTTTTTGCCAAGGATTTTGAATGGGCCGGGCTCGAGGGAGATTTCACGTTCTTGGTTCTGCTCCAGTGTCGTATAAACCGAGCCTGTCTGTGAGATAAACTGGTGGAGGCGAAAGGGCATATATGTGTGGAGTGAATTGTTGTGGCGGAGATTGACGGCGCCTATCCACTTCAGCAATTGGTCCAGATGGGTCGAACACCTTTCCTGGGTGTCGTCTGAATCTTCTGAAAGCATCTTGGCAATATGTTCGAAACGACAGGGTTTGTTCCGAATAAGAATGCCGTCGTTTTCTGTCAAAGCAACACGGTTTTCAAGCCATATGGCTGTCTTGTGTAACTGGAGTTCCTCGATGTCTTTGTTGATGTCGATATTCTTAGAAATCGTTTCTTTCAAATCATCCTGCGATGGAATAGCCCCATCGAACTGAAAGCACCGCGTCAAAGTTTCCTGAACGATCTGGGTCGGTTCAAAAGGTTTGCCGAACAGGATAGACGAAACTTTGGCAACCTCGCTCTTCTGATCCGTATTTGAACCTTCTGAGACCATCGTAGCAGAAGTACCGATGAAGAGAAGATTGTTCAGGCATTTCGCCCTTATCCGCCTGATGAGGAGCCCGATATCCGCGCCCTGACGCCCCCTGTACGTATGCAGTTCATCAAACACCAGATACCTGAGGGATGCATAGATGGAGTTCCTGATTTCCCGTTCACGAATTCTCGTCAGCAGCAACTCTAGCATCATATAATTTGTCAGCAGGATGTCGGGAAGTTCTTCAATAACCTTTTGTCGTTTGTCGTCTTTTTCCTGGCCGGTGTATTGGGCATAAGTGATTGGAAATGGTTTGCCTGTTTCCTCCCTGTAATTCTTTTCGTATCCTTCGAACTCTTTGGTTTGAGAATTGATGAGGGCATTCATGGGATATACAATGACTGCCTTGATACCCTTCTCTTTGTCCGGCAGGTTCAAAAGATAGTTGAATATCGTGCCGATATAAGTGAGGGATTTGCCGGAGCCGGTGCCGGAAGTTACGACAAAGTCTTTGTCCTTGCTACCGAGCGTCAGCGCATCCACCTGATGATGATACAGGCGATACCCTCTGAAGATATGCTTCATGTCGGAATGAAGAACACCGGATTGGACCAGATCATTTATGTCGGAATGCTCTTCAAATGAGGGGTTGAATTGAATCAGCGGTT
>JBBSAR010000344.1:0-5204 GCA_038252125.1 Desulfatiglandales bacterium | reverse complement strand
GCCTTCGGCAGGGTGGCCATGACCGGGGAACCGGCTCACATGGAAGAATTTGCAAGTCCGCTGGGACGATGGTATTCGGTGAGTGCCTATAGCCCTGAAAAGGATCACTTCGTAACGGTGTTCGAGGACATCTCCGAGCGAAAACGGGCCGAAAAGGTCCTTCAAGCGGCCAAGGACGAGCTGGAGATTCGCGTTCGGGAGCGCACGGTCGAGCTCAGCCGCGCGAAAGAGCTTTTGCAGACCATCATTGATTACATCCCCGTTATGATTTGCCTTTTTGATTCCGACGGGGAGGTCAAGGTCCTGAACAGTCATTACAAAAGTCTTATCGGATGGGGTCCTGAAGAGAATGAAACTTCGGAACTGGATGAGGCGTGCCGACCCGATTCCGACATCTGCGCGGAGGTATGGTCGCACATGCAACGCAGGGAGGCGGGCTGGAAAGATTTCGTTGTCCGAACAAAACAAGGGAAGGATCTGGAAACCTCCTGGGCCAATGTGAAACTGTCGGATGGATCTCTCATCGCCATCGGTATCGATATCACCGAAAGGAAGAGGTCCGAAGAGAGAAACAGGCTTTATCTGGAACAACTGGAACGGAGCAACAAGGAGCTTCAGGATTTTGCCTTTGTGGCATCCCACGATCTTCAGGAGCCGCTCCGGAAGATCCAGAGTTTCGGGGACCTGCTGGTCACGGAGTTCAAGGATTCCCTCCCGGAAGAGGGTCGTGATTTTCTGGTGCG
This sequence comes from Desulfatiglandales bacterium, assembly GCA_038252125.1. Classification (GTDB taxonomy): domain Bacteria; phylum Desulfobacterota; class DSM-4660; order Desulfatiglandales; family Desulfatiglandaceae; genus DUZB01. The sequence goes on along the minus strand of JBBSAR010000344.1, from coordinate 4,461 downwards.
GATGCAGGATGCGGCGGCCAGGATGCGCGTGTTGATAGACTCTCTCCTGGCCTATTCCCGGCTTACCACCAAAATCAGGCCCTTTTTTCAAGTAGACTTGAGCGAGGCGGCCGATGAGGCCCTCGCCAACCTTGCGGTCCTCATGGAAGAGACACACGGTTCGGTGGAGGTGGGTGAACTTGCCACCCTGAAAGGAGATAAACTCCAGATGGTCCAACTCTTCCAGAACCTTATCGGCAATGCCCTGAAATTCCATGAAAAAGGAGCGTCTCCGAAGGTGAAGATTTCCGCCAGCCCAATCCGTGAGGAACAATCCGGTAAAGTTGATGCGTATGAGATCCGCGTGGAAGATGATGGGATTGGATTTGATGAAGCGTATCTTTCCCGAATTTTCAGCCCTTTTCAAAGACTTCATGGAAAAAGCGAATACGAAGGCGTCGGCATCGGTCTGGCCATATGCCGGAAGATCGTAGAAAGGCACCATGGCAGCATTACCGCAAAAAGCGAACCCGGAAAAGGGGCCGTTTTTACGGTTACACTTCCCGCAAAACAACAAGGAAAAGAAGCGTGAAAGGAGCTGTTTGTGGTCAACCCTTAGCGGGCGGCTGCCTAATGGTTTTTCCAATGCCAAATACAGGATTGAATGTATTCCATTTCCCTGCCCAAAGAGGCATAGTGTCTCGACTAAGAGAAAAGTCCTGTAGGATAAACCCTGCAAATGATCGATGTCTTTAAGTTAAAGGCTAAAAGAAGATTCCAGGTAGCATTAAAATTCAAGAACCGGTCCCGGCAGCGGGACGGAAATGGAGGGGCAATATGGACGTCAAAAACTTTTGCGAAAATATGAGACGCGAACTTGTCGGTTGGAAGTCAAAGGCCTACGATCTTTTGAGGGCGATGGATAAACGGTCCGCAACCGAGAAGGAGAAAGCCGGCGCTTCAATGGACGACCTCGGCCGCATGATCGATCAGATTGAGAAGAAGATCAAAACCCTCGAAACGCAATGTCCGCTGAATTGGGATGCGGAAAAGGTGGAACTGGAGACCATGATTACGGAGTTGGAGGAGAAATGGGGAGAGGCGGCGGAGATGTCCCCTGATGATTTCGAGTGATGTCGCAGAGAAAGCGGCGATTAGCGATTAGCTAAAGGCTAATGGCTAACCGCTAATCGCCCATCAGAGGCGCTACATTCATTCATTGATGCTTGACATCTTTCGTACTTCGCAATATTGTTGCATGATCTCATGTATTCCATGGAATCTCCAAAAAAGCGAGGTCATTGCCGAGGATGGACGAAGGAAGAGAACTGATCAAGATACTGGTGGCTGATGATGATCCGGACGACTGTGTGTTGGTCAGAAAGGCGGTTTTCAGATTAAAAGCCCCTTACGACTTGTTCTTTGTTTCTGACGGCGTTCAACTTCTCGACTTTCTTTATGGTCGAGGTATTTACTCGTCCCCCGTTCCCCAGAGACCCGACCTTATCCTTCTCGATCTCAATATGCCGAAACTGGACGGACGGGCAGCCTTGTCCCTGATTAAAAAAGACAAAGATCTGAAGTGCATCCCTGTAGTAATCTTCTCCACATCCAATGCCCCTTCGGACATGGAGTTCACATTGAAATTAGGTGCTAAATCTTTTATCACAAAGCCCGGTTCCTTCGGGGAATTCAAGTCGATCATCGCTTCCCTGGCCGATTTCCGCTGATATCGCGAATGGTCGGGCAGCCAGTCTTCCTACCGCATACCCATTCCATTTTAGTAGAAAATAGGGGATAGACCCCATTCCTTTCCTCCGCCATTCATAATAAAATAAATAGTCAAAACCGATGTTGAAAGTAAAAGAAATCGTCAGAACCGATGTTAAAAAGGGCATCCTTCATTCGGCAGTTTACAATTTCGTCATTCCGGCATGCTTTTAGCCGGAATCTATCCCAGTGAGGATAAAGGCATCGGATTCGACGAGGCCTTTATGACGCAGGTTTTCGCTCCTTTTCAGCGGCTTCACCCCCAACATAAATATGAAGGAACGGGAATGGGGCTGCCGATCTGTACAAGAATTGTGGCGCGCCACCACGGAGAACTGACAGCCAAAAGCCAAGTGGGCAAAGGGGCTGTCTTTATCGTGCGATTGCCCGTAACGCAACCGGGTGAACAAGACGCAAACGGTTGAAGAGAGCGTTCAACGAATAGTTGCGCCTGGTAATTGCGTGGTTAACGGCTAATTGCATCTTTTTGGGGAATGTAACAGAAGGCAATGAAGAAAACACAAAAGATCCGCCGGTTCATCCTTGTGCTGTTTGTTGCATTGGCTATAGGAGCCGGCGCCTATTTTTACTTGCAGCGCCGGGAAGAACCGGTAAACCAACTTCAGCTTTATGGAAACGTGGATATTCGGCAGATCCAACTTGCCTTTCATGCGACCGGACGGATCGAAAAATTCCTGATTGAGGAGGGGGACGTGGTAAAGCCCGGGCAGTTGGTGGCGGAACTCGATCCCGTCCGTTACGAGGCGGGTGTGGCACGGGTTTCGGCGGAAGTGGCCGGGAAAAATCAGGTTTTGTCCAGGATGCTTGCGGGAAGCCGGCCGGAGACGGTTCAGGAAGCCCGGGCGCGCGTTAAGGCCAAGGAGGCCGGCCTGAAAGATGCCAAGGCGTTGTATGAGAGAACGCAATATCTCGTCCGCACCGGATCCACATCCCAACAGAAATTCGATGATGCCGAGACGACCTTCAAGTCCGCCAGGGCAAATCTCGAGGCGGAAAATGAGGTGCTTGCCTTGGCCGTAAAAGGCCCCCGGGAGGAAGATATTGCCGTTGCCAGGGCAGAACTCATGGCAAGTGAAGCGGTTTTGAGACTTGCGAAAAGGGAACTTGAGGACACCAAGCTCTACGCTCCCAAGGCAGGGGTGATCCAGGATCGCATTCTGGAACCGGGAGACATGGCTTTTCCCGAAACCCCGGTCTTCACCCTGGCTCTGACCGATCCGGTCTGGGTTCGGGCCTACATCTCCGAACCGGATCTGGGTAAAGTCGCCTCCGGTATGAAGGCTTACCTGATAACCGACAGCTTCCCCGACAAGAAATATGAAGGCTGGATCGGCTTTATCTCCCCCACGGCCGAGTTTACGCCAAAACAGGTTCAAACCCCCGAATTGAGGACCAAACTGGTTTATCGTCTTCGAATTTACGCTTGCAACCCAAAAAATGAACTGCGTCTCGGCATGCCCGTAACCGTCATGATCCCCTTGAATCAGTCCCGAGAAAATATTACCGCAAACGGCAGCCCCTGCCGGGAAAGTCCGGATGCCCGCCCCTGAGAAACATTTGTCTCCTGTCGAAGACGCCGTTGTCCTTGAAAACGTGAGCAAGCGTTTTCATCCCGGCGGTCGGGTGGTAAAGGCGTTGGATTCGCTCAGCGCAAGGATCCGGGCCGGCACGGTCACCGGGTTCGTGGGCCCGGACGGGGGCGGAAAAACGACCCTTTTTCGTCTGATGGCCGGGCTTCTGATGCCCGATGAAGGGGACATCCATGTCTTCGATGCAGACGTCGTCCGCCGGCCGCTTCAGGTACAGCAATGGATCGGTTATATGCCTCAGCGATTCGGCCTTTATGAGGATCTTACGGTACGGGAAAACCTGGATCTCTATGCCGATCTCCAGGGATTGCCTCCGGGCGAACGCCCCGAAAGATACGAGACCCTGATGGATATGACGGGGCTTGGGCCTTTTGCCGGCAGGATCGCGGGAGCCCTTTCCGGAGGCATGAAACAGAAGTTGGGGCTTGCCTGCACCCTGGTGCGTTCCCCGCGGCTCCTGCTGCTGGACGAACCCACCGTGGGGGTCGACCCCGTATCCCGCCGGGAACTGTGGGCGATTGTTTACCGTATGGTGGCGGATGAAAAGATGACGGTCCTTTTGAGTACGGCGTACCTTGATGAAGCGGAGCGCTGCCAGGACGTCATCCTCATACACCAAGGGAGGGCACTGGGTCAGGGCGATCCCAAGCAACTCAGTGAAGTCATGAAAGGTCGAAGCTATCAGGTGACGGCTCCGGGCATCAACAAGCGGTCTCTCCAGGAAAGATTGATTGGCGCTCCCGGCATCATGGATGCCATTATTCAGGGCGGGGGCGTGCGCGTCGTATCCGCGGAGCCCGAGGTCCCGGTTGCGGAAGAAATCCTTCCGGGGCTGTCCGGCGTGGAGATCCAGGCGGTTGCCCCCCGTTTCGAAGACAGGTTCATTGTAATGCTCAAAGAGGAGATGGACGCCTCCCCGATAGAGACCAACGACCTGAAAAAAAAGTCTTCAGGCAGCAGCAAAACCGGAGATGTCATCGTGGTGAAAGAGATCAAACGTCGCTTCGGGACATTTTATGCCGTCAAAGGCATCAGTTTCACCGTCCGTCACGGGGAAGTATTCGGCCTTTTGGGTGCAAACGGCGCCGGGAAATCCACCACG
>JBBSAR010000343.1:0-5214 GCA_038252125.1 Desulfatiglandales bacterium | reverse complement strand
GTTTCTGCCTCCTTTGATATTGCGGCTTGCTATTACAATATCATACCCCGCTTCAAGGAGTGGACGGAACTTTCGCAAGTCTTCAACCGTGTTTGCGCCCTTCGGGAAAAAAACAACGACTGCATCGCACGTCGACATGTCAACCGCGTGAATATACGCTGCATTCAGGCCTTTCTTCGGTTGGCGATATACAGGAATCCCCTGGGACTCTAAGTATTCTACCGTCCCATCATTACTGCCCCCGTCAACGGCATAGACCTCATCAAATTGGTCATACGGTATTTTGGGTACGTCAAGCTTACATCCGTCGATCTCGTACCAGACGAGCAAACATAATGACACTCTCACTTTGCCGGCTCCGTGTGTACGAGCTTATTGGCTGCAGTCATGGCGAGAGAAACAGCCACATCTGAATTCATATGCTCCCATGTACCCCAGCGGCCAAGTCCTATGATTGAATGCTGCTTTGCCCAGGACAAAATCTTCTTGATTGTTTCCGGCTTGTCACGCGTATTAAGTGGATATGCATACTCGTTTCGATGTCGCCACATATCAATCGGACCCGAACGTCGGGAATTAGTCTCTGTCCAATACCCTCTGCTTCCTTTTAAAAAATTCGTTCTGTAAAGCGCCCGGTGATAGGAGAGGCTCTCATCCGGCTCATATACCCAGTGCGCCTTGGATTCTACGGCCTTGGGGCAGTAGTCGATATCAACGGATATATGATGAAGTTTTGATATTTCTTGTGAAACAGGGGACACATTCGCAATCCTTGGCCAAATTGTCCATGGTATTGTTGTAATGATGGTTACGCCTTTGTAATCCCCATTAATGACCCTGTTATGTATATCGATGCTATCCACCGGCGTATTCGTTAGCAACTGATCTCCAAGCATTTCCCCCATCCTTTTCCATAATTCACCGTATCCGTATCCTTTTGGATAAAGAAAGGTTCCGTGCGCCGGCAAGGCGCCATATGGCCGGCCATCCAAACAGCTCCGAAGAGTTTCCCGAAACGAAACGTCAGGTAACTTGTGCAGCCAGTACGTACCCAACTGGTTGAGATCGGTTGACCAAATTTTGCGATTGTACGGCAACATATACTCCGCTGCTATGCGTTCCCCGAGTTTCCATACCATCCAGTCCTCAAAATTTTCAGGCATAGTATCTCCGCGGACGCATCCCGCTCGCGCAATCGACTCGAGAAACTCAATCTGGTCATCAACCGGCAATTGCCACAGATTCGCCTCAAAAGGGTAATCGATCTCCTTTCCTCGATACTTAATTGTCGAGATCCGTATATATTCCTTCCACTCCGATCTTGGCATAAAGCGGAAGAGCAAGTCCAAAGCCTCACTTCTCTTCGTGTCCAAAAAGTGTCCGCCCCCGATGTCCATAGGCGAACCATCGACATGTTCGCTTCGGCAAAGCCCCCCCGCGACCGGTTCTTTTTCGATAACGAGAAACGAGGATTCTCCACAATCTCTTAGGGCATGGGCAAAGCTGAGGCCGGATGGACCCGCTCCGAGGATAATCCATTTATAAGATTTCATTTGATTCCCTTTTCTTCAATATTGCGCTGCCAAAGTTGGATATTGGTAATCGCAAAAGCTTTGCATGGCGCCGGGTCTGCAATATCAAACCGAAGGCTGTTAATCTCCTTGGCCTGAAGCCACCGGGGTGCGGCATCCAATGGCACTGCGAGCGGTCCGTTTTCCGCCACAAATCGAACCACCGTTGATTCACTAGGCCCTGTGGCATTGCTTCCCCAATAAATCTCAAGCTCCGGCTTACTGCTTGCCCCCGTGCATGTAAAGTTGAATGTTAGCATTCCCGCATCACTGCCATTTAGTTTCCAATCACTGATGCCGAACTCGACATACGGATCAGGACCCGCCACGGAGTATTTGCCCTCCCCTTCATCCCTCACCGAGTGAAGGAACCGCCGAGAGTCTGGCTGAATGCTTTTTACCAATATCATTTTAGTTTTTAGGCTTTCTAATGATCGTCCCCATGACACGGGGAGTTCTACAATGAACCCCATTCTGAATACACTGTCTAAAAGGTGCTTTCTGTATTCATCCGTCTTTGCATCTTTCGTTTCGGCAAAATCAGCAACACGCGCCATACGATCGGGTCGCACCAGATAAATGAAATCCCCGATCCTGACGGGGATATATCGTTCAACAACATATCGATAAAGTAGATGTGAACGATAGGCAGCAGTTCCTCCATCATGGAGTATGTTATCCGCGCTGGCCAATACAACGGGTGGAGGCTTTTTCTCGAGCGTCCGGATTGCCCGGTATTGCTGATCCTCACTCACCAGATTGTATACGGCCCCGACTTCAATTCGCGGCTTGTATCCCAAATAAAAGTAATGTGTGTTCCTATTCGTCAGGTCAAGGTATGTTTCACCCGGGTCGACTAGAATGTTCAATACATGTTTAATCGCCTTCAAGCGCTTTAGTTGTGTTTCCGCAATAATTCCATCGCCGAGGTTTGGTAGACCAATATCCCTCCCTTGGGTAACGTTTACAGGCGCCTCAATAAGTACGGAAGTTTTTTTGAAAACCGACATCAGATCAATTTGGCTGAAAAAAGGACTGAGAATAGCGGCCAAGAATAACCATGTTATGAGTATGGACGCACGAAAGTTTTTCCCATATGCAGCGATTAAAAGTATTGGCAGAGGCAGGGAAAAAGCCCAGATGCTTGCGAGTCCTAAGCGAGACATGTCCCCTGGATCAATGCGGCCCGCGGCCCGGAAGATGTAGAGAGTCATCAACAGAAAAATTGGAGTCGTGAAGACCATCGCCCGCTTCCCCGTGTCGCGTTGTCCGCCTATCGCCGCTCTCAGCATCACGACGCAAGCGACAATCGCTACCAAAATCCAGGATATGCGCGCGCCTTCCCATAACCATTGGTTTATAGTGCCCCCTACAGGCAAACCAGGATACCATGCAATGCCGTTCGCAACACTGTTGATGCTTGACTGTTCGATGCCATAACGGACTGCCCCAGCCACCATGGCGCCGAGAGGGGTGAAAATCAAAAGCGCGGCCAAGGATGCGATCAAAATGCCCGCGGACGAGAGGAACCTTGCACGTTCATTCCTAAATGCCTTGAATAAGGCAACAATACCAAGAGGCATTGTAGCAAGTACCAGCAGTCCGCCCTGGCCTGGCGCAAACAGTACTGCCGCCGTACCTACCACAATCCATACCGGGAGCCATCTTGATGGCGACAAGCGCAAATTTGCTTCGCAGATAACACACAGAGCGGCTGTGATTACCATATCTATCTCTGAGATCCCATTGGCAAAGGGAATCAGCAAAAACGCCACAAATGCCGGAAATTTGCCGATAGATCTTGCAACGAGCGGATAACATAACAATAAGTAGCCAGCAGTCGCAAAGGGAACAGAGGCACTAATCGAGGCCGCAGACCCGTCATAAAGAACTGACGAAAGGAATCCCCATACATAATTAATAAGCCCGCGTGCCGGACTGAAATCCCAATATGGAATCATGTCATACGCGGATAAAGACCACCACGGCAACACAAATTCACCAAAGTGATAATCGTCTTGGCTGATTATCGGAACCCCGACTGCCCCGAGTTTTATAAACAACAATAATCCAATCAGACACATCGGGGAGAATGCAGACCCAATACTGCTTCCGTCGGAGGATGGCCTATATCTCCAGTGCCGGGCAAGATCCAAGTAGGCGATAACGATGAGCACTCCAACTACAATCCATGCCGCAGGTTTCAGCGGATATCCGTAAAAGCGATGCCCTTGACTAATCCATGGAGCCGGCAGGAGAATCAGGAAAAACCAAGGCGCCGGCCCTTGCATGACAATCACCGACCTGCGAAACCGTTCTATCAGTGCTCCACGGCTTTCTGCCAGACGATACCAGATCAGTCCAACCAATAAGACACCAAGGAATGTGAATGCCCCAACACAAAGCATCGCGATGCTCATGCCATGCATGTATCGTTCTATATCAAAATTGAGGCACAGTCGATCCAGAATGAGCGACACGGCCAGGCCACTCAATGCACCAAAAATTATGATAGACAGGCTGGCGCCCACAGAGTCGTAAAAAAAAGGATTGGTCTCGTGCGCCATACTCTTGTACGCCGCACTGATTGAAAAGAAAAACACCAGTAAGATCAGAAACGCGGAGAATAGAAGAAATGGAAGAAAATAGGAGGTGGCTTTCGTCAAAAAAAGGCCGCCAAAACCATACACGGCTGGAAGGGATGCAAAGACAATCAGGGTATGGAAATCTGCAACTGCCGCGGCATCTATTTTTTTTCTAATCACATTTGTCTGAAAAAATAGAAGCAAAAGCGTCCCCGGAAATCCGATCACCAATCCGAACAGGGCATAATAGTCCTGTGCCTTTGACGTTGCGGACCACGTTATGTTCCCTGTTATGAATTGCGGATATACCTGGACACCGGTGCCGGCGTTGTAACAAAAAAATGCCGCGGAAGATGCAATAATCGCAGAGGCGATCCAAAATCCCCAGAGCGAGAATGTACCGTTGTCTGCGACTTCTTTGGAAAAGGTTGAGAGGCTCTCCCTCAATTGGTTGTATATCACCATCAATTTTCCAGAAACCATTGATATGCCTTCTTCACCCCTTCCTCCAATGGTGTCTCCGCCTGCCAGCCAAGGCCGGTCAATCTGGAAATATCCAGGCGTTTAAGCATGGTTCCATCGGGCTTGGTGTGGTCAAACCTGAGATCCCCCTCAAACCCAATTACTTTACGAACGATTTCGGACAGTTCTCGAATAGTCTGATCTTTTCCAACCCCCACATTGATGGTACTGTTTTCCTCGTAATGATTCATCAAGAACAGGCACGCATCGGCCAGGTCATCCACATAGAGAAACTCACGTCTCGGCGTGCCCGTACCCCAGACTTCCACGGAATCGTCGTTTCTCACCTTTGCCTCGTGAAACTTCCTGATCAGGGCAGGGAGGACATGGGACGTCTTTAAATCAAAGTTGTCGCCGGGGCCATACAGATTGGTCGGCATGGCGCTGATAAAGCGGGTTCCATGCTGCAAATTATATGCCTGGCACATCTTTATGCCGGCAATCTTGGCCACGGCATAAGGTTCGTTGGTGGGCTCCAGATACCCGGAAAGGAGGTACTCTTCCTTCATAGGCTGAGGACAGTTCTTAGGATAGAT
>JBBSAR010000342.1:0-5223 GCA_038252125.1 Desulfatiglandales bacterium | reverse complement strand
CGGCTCATCGCGGATTAACGTGATTCTTGGATAAAAAGGGCTTAACGTCATTCCGGGCTTGACCCGGAATCCAGGTTTTCCGGGGCATCTGGATTCCTGCTTTCGCAGGAATGACGGGTAGTTCCACGTTCGACCATGATTTGTTAGATAGCTTTTGAACCCAACTCAATTGCCGATTAGGGGGTGGTGTTCACGTTAATCCACGATGAGCCCTAATGGCTATAATGGCTAAAAGCTTCTTCCTCTATCACATTAGCTTTCTGGCGGCAACATGAATGCAGTCTTGCGCCTGGTTGAATGGCGGTGCGTAGGCCATGTCCAGGTTGGACAATTCCTCGCAGGAAAGGCCCGCCGTAACGGCCGCGGAGACAATGTTGACCCGGGCCACGGCCCCATCTCGTCCCATGGCCTGCGCCCCCAGGACCCTGCCGCTGGCATGGTCGCATACCAGGCGGAACGTGATCTTTCGTGCACCGGGATACTCCGACGGTTTGGAGGAAACCTCCACGGTCGCACTCCTCGCATCAAAGCCTTCTTTCCGTGCCTCCGTTTCCGTAAGGCCGGTGGAGGCCACCTCCAGGTCGAAGACTTTAAAACAGAAAGAACCGATCACTCCAGGAAAAGTGAGAGGCTCACCCCCGATGTTGGAACCCGCCGTTCTTCCCTGTTTGTTGGCGACATCGCCCAGGGGAAGATGAAACGGCTTGCCGGTGATCCGGTGACGGCTTTCGCAACAGTCCCCTACGGCGTAAATGCGGGGCAGGTTCGTTTCCATCCTGTTGTTCACGGCCACGGCCCCTGTCGGACCGATTTCGATGCCGGCCTCCTCCGCCAGGAACACCTGAGGAACCGCGCCGATTCCGAGGAGCACGAGATCAGCCCTCAGTCTCCCTCCGGCAGTCTGGACGGAAAGGGCGTCGTCTCCGGTCTTTTCGAAGCCCAGGATGTCCGTGTCGGGCAGAAAGGCAACCCGGTTCTGTTCCATCTCCGCCACGATCCGCCGAGAGAATGGATCTCCAAGTCTCCCCATGGGTTGGTGGCCGCGGTAGATCACGGTGGTATCCAAGTCGAGACCGCGGAAAGCCTCGCACATCTCCAGGGCGATGAATCCGGCCCCTGCAATAACCACTTTCCTTACCTGCTTTTCCTTCAGGAAGGCCTTGATGCCAAGCGCATCCTGCAAACCTCTGAGGTAGAAGATGCCGGGGAGGTCCTCTCCCTCCACATTCAGGCGGCGCGGCGCCACGCCGGTAGCGATTACCAGGTGGTCGAAGGGGAGTTTCCCGTCCCCCAACCCCACAACCCCCGCCGAAGGATCCACCGAAAGGACGGGCGAGCCGAGCCGTACGGTAATGCCGTCATCCGCAAAGGCTTCGGGCGTGCGCGCGATGAGTGTGCGATAGTCGCGGATTACATCTCCGATGTAATAGGGGGTGGGTCAGGAGGCAAAGGCAATGAAATTTCCGGCCTGCAGGATGGTTACCTGAAGATCGGGGTTTACGCGTTTGGCCTTCGCGGCAGCGCTGGCGCCGCCCGCGCCTCCGCCGATCACAACCAGTCGTTCCTGCTGTTTCATGTTAGACAAATCCCCCCCTCCCGTGTGAAATCCACCCGTGACCAACTGTTCCGTGCAAGGCGGCAAGCCTCGGAGTCATGAAGTACGGGGAGAGAGGGTACGCACCGAACGGCAGGGAGGTTCCCGGAGAGGGTGTTCAGGCTCTTATAGACCGCGTATTGGGCCTCTATCACCTGGATCCGAAGCTCCCAGGCCAAGGGTCCCGCGGGGGATCGAAGAATACTATTTTGTCTTTGCATCGTCAGGCTCCTTAATTAGAAGATACCCCTGGATTTTTGAATCTAACCGTTCTCGATATTTCCTGTTGTGGCATCATCGCAGGGTTCTCCCTCTCGATGGGCCCTCGCCTGTTCCGCGGAAGCCGCGTACGTGCAGAACGGCAGGTCTTCTTTCTTCTTCTCCTTTTTGACTTCAACGGGAGCGGCCTTGCTTTCGTTTCCTTTCTTTTTCATCATTTCCTCCACCTCTTCGGCGCCCTTTGCATAAAGTTTCTCTTCTTCCGGAGACAGGTGTTTCAGGAGTCTCAAAAATTCGCCGGCATGAACCCGCTCTTCGTCGGCGATGTCTTTCAAGACCTTTATAGACAGTTCGTCATCTATGCTCTCGGCAAGCTGCATATAGAGCTGCGTGGCCTCATATTCCGCCGCGATAAAGTATCGTATGGCGCGGACCAGTTCTTCACGGGTAAGCTTTCGTTCGTTGGCAAGTCCTGCGAACGGCGTTGCAAATTCGGGCATGAGAACCCTCCTTTCCATCTATCATTTTTGAATTTTTCCCGGGCAAGAATCACACGTTGCGTCCCAATGACTCCACAACCCGTCCCCCGGGTCCAACGAGATCATTTTCTGCATTTTACCGATCTTCCTTCGCCGAATACAATAGGGTGAATCCTGTATTCGTGGGCTTAAGATGACGTATTCCCTCTTTTTCCCGTTCCCGGGAAAAAAAGCTGTTGGCTGAGAGCTAACAGCTAAGAGCTAACAGCTTATTTCAATAAAGCCTGCGCCTGAAGAGCACTCCCGCGAGGGTCAAGGTCGCCAGACCTATAAGCATCATGGGCCAGTATTGAGGCCAGAGAAGTTGCGCGGAACCGCCCTGCAGGAAAATGGACCGGAGAATGATGAGAAAGTATCGCATGGGATTGATCAGGGTCAGGTATTGAACCAATTGCGGCATGTTGGCAATGGGCGTGGCAAATCCGGATAGGATAATGGAGGGAACCAGGAAGAGAAATGCGCCCAGAAGCCCCTGTTGCTGGGTAACGGCGATGGAGGAGATCATGAGACCGATGCCCACGGCGGAAAAAAGGAAGAGGAACAACCCCGCATAAAGTGTCGCAAGACTCCCTCTAAAAGGGATATTAAACCACCAAACGGCCATCAGGATAATGAAGTTGGCTTCTACAAAACCGATGATGATTCCCGGCAATCCCTTTCCGAGCAGAATCTCCACCGGCCGCATGGGGGTGACCAGAAGCTGGTCGAAAGTCCCCGCTTCCCGCTCCCTGGCAACGGACAGAGCCGTCACCATCAAGGTGACCACCAGGGTGAGGAGCCCCACGATTCCCGGGACAACGAACCAGCGGCTCTGGAGATTGGGATTGAACCAGGCCCTTATACTGAGCGTGGCAGGAGGCGGGGGGTATCCCTTCGCCTCCGCCCACTCCCGGTTGAACTCCGTAACAATGGTGCGGAGGTAGCCGGCCGTGAGCAAGGCCGTGTTGGAATTCCGTCCGTCTATGATGATCTGGAGGGGGGCGGGTCGGCGCAGCAAAAGGTTGCGGGTGAATTCGGGCCCGATATGCACAACCGCCATGACTTCCTTTTTATCGATAAGGGGAGCTATCTGGCCGTCGTTTTGAACATAGCCCGCAAGATGGAATACGGATGCCCCCTCTATCCGCTGAAGCAACTGTCTGGCCGCCGCGCCCGAATCCTCGTTGAAGACCGCATAGGGCACTTTGTCCAGGTCGAAGGTGGCCCCATAGCCAAAGACCATGAGCTGTATGATAGGCGGCCCGATCAGAACCATTCGGCCTTTTTTGTCTTTGAGCAAGGCCAAAAACTCCTTGATCATAAGCGCAATCACCCGATGCCACATAAAGCCGATTACTCCAATCTTTTTTTGGTGCGTTTTCTCACAATCGCGAGAAACGCAACCGCCATGACGGCCAGCGCCAGGGAATTCATAATGATCAAAGGCCAGACATTGCCCGCCAGGAAAAGGGTCTGCAAAATAGCCACGAAATACCGCGCCGCGATCACATGCGTGATTCCCTGAATAACCGGGGGCATGCTCCCGATATCAAAAATAAAACCCGAGAGGATAAAAGCGGGAAGAAAGGTCGCGAGGATGGCGATCTGTCCGGCCACGAACTGATCCTTGGCGACCGTGCTGATCATTAAACCCATGCCCAGCGCCACCATGAGAAAGAGGGCCGATGCGCCGAAGAGCATCATGAGAGATCCCCGAAGAGGGACCTGAAAAAGCCACACGGCCATGGCCACGGACAGGGCCATGCCCCCCATGCCCAACAGGAAATAGGGGATCAGTTTGCCCGCGATAATCTCACCCGCCCTGACGGGGGTGGCCATGAGAGACTCCATGGTGCCGCGCTCCCATTCCCTCGCAACCACCATGGCCGTGAGCAGTGCGCCGATCAGGGTCATGATGACGGCAATCAGACCGGGCACAAGAAAATTTCGGCTTCTCACCTCCGGGTTGAACCAGATCCTTTGTTCGATAACCACGGGAATGGTCAACTTTTTTCCCTGAGTCGCGGCAAATTGCTCAAGCCAGTTGGCCCAGATGCCCTGCAGATAACCTTCGATGATCCGTGCATTGTTGGCGTCCACCCCGTCCACAAGCACGCCGATCGGTGCGTTGCCCCTTGAGAGTCCCGTTTCGGTAAAATTCTCCCGCAGCCAGATGATGCCCCTGACTTTTCCCTCCATCATGGCCTGCTCCGCCTCTTGAACAAAGCGAAAGTGTTTCGCGATAAAGTAGGGAGAGTGGTCAAAAGCAGCCGTAAAGCTTTGGGTCAACGATGAAGGGCTCTCCACCACAAGCGCCGCGGGAACGTCCCGGGCGTCGAGGGAAACGCCGTATCCAAAAAGGAAAAGAAGGACCGCGGGAAGGAGAAAGGCTATGGCAATGCTGGACGGATCCCGGATGATTTGCAGTGCCTCTTTCCGCACCAGGGCACGAACCCGCACGCCCGAGGATCCGAAAGCCCGCTCCTTTTTCGTATCAGCTTTCATTCCCTTTCTCCCGGCCCTCGCGCTCCTCGATGAGGGCGATGAAGGCGTCTTCCATGGAGGGCGCCGATTCGGACGTCGATCGGTGGCGTGCCTTGATATCATCCGGGGTCCCCTCCTCCAAAATCTCCCCGTCGGCCATAATCACCAACCGATCGCAGTACTCGGCTTCTTCCATGAAATGGGTCGTCACCAGGACCGTCACTCCCCCTTCGGCCAGGGCATTGATCCGGTTCCAGAATTCCCGTCTTGCGAGAGGATCCACACCGGAGGTCGGCTCATCCAGAAAGAGGATTTCCGGCTCGTGCATCAGGGCTGCCGCAAGCGACAAACGTTGCTTGAAACCCAGAGGCAAATCGCCGCTTTTTGCCTGTCCGTAGTCGCTTAGAT
>JBBSAR010000341.1:0-5247 GCA_038252125.1 Desulfatiglandales bacterium | reverse complement strand
TTGGTCAGCCCGAACAGTCCAATGGCAGGGCTTTTCAGGTCGTGGGAAATGGAATAGGCAAAAAATTTAATGACGTTCTTCTTTTCGTAGATTTCCTCGAATTTGTTCCGGAGTTCTTCATACAAGGTGAGGTTTTCCGCGGCCACGGCCATCTGATTCCCTACAGCAATCAAGAGATCTGTTTGTCTCTGATCAAGCCCGATTTCTTTGTCTGCTCCGAGATTCATAACCCCCCTCACTTTGCCCTTTGCGATGAGTGGGACGCAAAGAATCGAGCTGAATCCCTTTTTGGAAAGCATTTGCGCCCTATCTACGTCATCGAGCTCGATCACCTTCTGGGCGACAATCGTTTTGTTCCTGGCCGCTTTTCCCGAAAAGCCTTCGGAAATGGACATTTCCTCCAGGCCTCCCGGGTCCACGCCGTGACAGGCCACAAGGGACAATTGCATGCCTGTTTCGTTCATGAGGTAGATCCTTCCTCCCCTCATGGAAAAAAATTGCACGACCTTTAAAAGGGCTTCCCGCAAGGCTTCAGCGGTACTTTTGCGTTCGGCAAACAGGTCGCTCATTTCCTGGAGCAGAGCAATATCTTCATTTCTCTTTTTCATGGGCTTACCCTTGCGCGTGCGCATATTCCATGGAATGGAACCGAATTCACGGGCAACGCCGTTAGAAGGAAAGAATTTACTTTCTTCTTAAAAAACAGGATGTTGAAAAAAGTGGAACTCATGAAACGGCGATTAGAATATCTCCCGCCTGTTTTCACGATGATCCACGACATAGAGCAGCTTCGATATTCGTTTGAGTTCTCCTTCGAGTTCGGGAAGCTTTTCTCGTTCGACTCCGTACATCCTGATGAAAACTTTCCGCTGTCCTTCGGGTACATCTTCATAGGAGCTCAGGATGCTGACCATGCGACCGCCAAATTTACGTATGATATCGGCAAGTTCTTTTATGGAACCAGGTTTGTCTTCAACCTGAAAGGCAAACTGAATGCCTTTTTTTCCAACACCTGTAAGAGAAATGAGAACCCTGAATAGGTCGCTTTTGGTGATGGCGCCAATGAGCTGCTCATTCGCATCCACCACCGGGGCGCCGGAGATTTTGTTTTTCAACAGGATCTCCGTCGCTTCTTCCACCGTATAGTCGACAGGTATGGTGACAGGATCCTTTGTCATGATATCCTTCACTTTTATTTTTGAGATGAGAAAGAGCAGTTCATGCACTTCGAGGGTCGTGGCATCCGATGCAGAGGCCCTCTTCAGATCCCTGTCCGTGACAATGCCCACAAGTTTGTCCTTTTTCATGACGGGAAGCATGGGAATCTGGTGCTGTTTCATCACCTTCATGGCTTCCTGCATAGAATCGTTGCTGTCGATGGTTATGACCGGTTTGCTCATCCAGTTTCTTACCAGCATGGTGACGCCTCCTTTGTTTTGTCGATCTGACGATTGTGTGTTAGAATGATTTATTCTGTAAAACGATTGATCTCGGTTTCCATGTCAAGCAAACCTTGTGCCAAAACAGAATAGGCTGTGCTCCAACAGCGTAACTATCGAATATTGAGTGCAATTGCCTATTGAAAAGCAATCATGAATAATATAAACACGATAAGTTATGTTCTCAAATGGTTTCCATCTCTATCTTTTTCGCTGCTTCCATGTTGATTAAGCGATTGATTTAAAATCGTTATACAAGCAACAAAGGAATAAGGCGGATGAGCCACTGCCTGTTCGGGTTCGTCTCTTGCGTGTCCGAAAATTTTACAGAATGTAAACAGGCTTACTCGAAAATGGCGGTCTGATTTTAAAATCGTTGAAAAAGATTGAAACCATGGAGTATATTCAAAGCAGATGGTGCAATTGTTGGAAACCGTGATGAAGGAGTCTATATATGATGTCTGAAAATATTGTCATTATCGGTGCCGTGGCCCTGGGACCAAAGGCTGCCTGTCGCCTGAAAAGATTGAAGCCCGAAGCAAACGTCGTCATGGTGGATCAAGCCGATCTAATCTCCTACGGGGGATGCGGCATCCCTTATTTCGTATCCGGAGACGTCAGTGATGTCGGACAGCTCCAATCCACCAGTTTCCACATGCTTCGAGACAAAAAATTCTTCCAGGATGCGAAAGGGATAGAAGTTTTGACCAACACACGTGCCGTTTCCATTGATCGAGTGGGGAAAAAGGTTTTGGTCGAAAATATGATCGATGGAAAAGAGCAGGTCCTTGCCTATGACAAACTTGTCCTGGCTACCGGAAGCAGACCCAGACGACTTTCGATTCCGGGAGCGGAGCTTCCCGGCGTTTTCACTGTTTCCAACCTTCACGAGGCGGAGGCTATAAAGGCGGAGGTCGCCCAAGGCCGTGTGAATAAGGCGGTAGTCATAGGGGCGGGCGCCATAGGACTGGAGATGGCGGAGGCGCTGGCTGATCTCTGGGGAGTTGAAACCTCGGTCATTGAGGTGGCGGACCAGGTGCTGCCCGGCGTTGTCAGTCCGGGAATGGCAAGGATGGTGCGGCATCACCTGGAAGAAAAAGGCCTAACGATCTATTCGGCCGAAGAAGTCGTGGGGATCGAAGGCGCCGAGAGGGTGGAGCGAGTGGTTATGAAAAGCGGCGCTTTGGATGCCGACCTGGTGATTATGGCGGTAGGCGTTGTACCCAATGGGGATCTGGCGAGAGAAGCCGGTCTTGATCTGTCGCCGCGGGGAGCGATAAAAGTCGATGAGAGACTGGCAACCTCCGATCCGAACATCTTCGCCGGAGGGGACTGTGTGGAGATTCAGAACCTTCTGACGGGAAAGGCAGGGTATTTCCCTTCCGGTTCTCTTGCCAACAGAGAAGGACGGGTGATCGGTTCCAACTTGGCAGGCGAAAATGCCGTTTTTGAAGGCGCCGTGGGTACTTTTGCCGTTAAGCTTTTTGAATTGTCCGTTGCAAGCGCCGGTCTCAGCATGGAAAAAGCGATTGCGGAGGGGCTTGATTCCGTAAGCGTTTTTGTGGTGCAGTTTGACCGTTCCCATTTCTATCCTGATAAAGATCTTCTTTACCTGGAGCTTGTTGTTGAAAAGGGCACCGGAAAGGTGCTGGGGGTTCATGGTCTGGGAGGCCTTGAAAGCGGGATGTTCGCCAGGGTGAGCGCTATTGCCGCCATACTCAAATACCGACCGTTTGCCGCCGATATCAGCAATCTGGAATTTCCTTACTCCCCCCCGTTTTCTTCCGCCATGGACATTGTTAACGTGCTGGGCAATACGGCTGAGAATATCCTCGCAGGGAAAAACAGGGCCATCGATACGGATCAGTTTGCCCAATGGTGGGAAAACAGGGCGGCAGGGGATACCCTTTTTCTGGATTGTCGCGGCTGGGGGAATGCGGAGTATTTTGTCAACAAATATTCGGAAAACTGGAAAAGCATTCCACAGGATGAGTTGAGAAGGCGTATCGAGGAGGTTCCGAATGACAAGCGACTGGTCCTGATCTGTAACACGGGGGCGCGTTCCTACGAAGCCCAGATTACTTTGGATTCATTGGGCATTCATAATACGTTTAACCTTCAGGGCGGTGTTGCGGCTTTGAAGAAGTGCGGGTATGACCTGTAATGTTTCATCCAATGCGTCGCAGTGAAGGAGGAAAAGATGGACATTGATGTAATGCGGACCGCCATGTTGAATTGTGAGCTTTTTTCGGGTCTGAAGCAGAATGATCTTGGCGGGCTTACGATGAGCGGCAGACCCAGGAGCTTTTTGGACGGGGAAACCATCTATTCCAAAGGAGACGAGGCAGCGGGGATCTTTGCCCTGATTGCTTCCGGAAAAGTGGAGGCAATCGCGGAAACTGGTTTTGTTGTTGCCGAAATGAGTGTGGGCGAAGTCATTGGCGAAGTCGGCATTATCAGCCAGCAGGGCAAGAGAACGGTGACTGTGAAAGCGGTGGGGCCGACGGAACTTCTTGAATGGAAGATTCAAGATATTCAGGAAAGCTCTCCTGATTTCGTAAAAAGGCTCAAAGAACTGGCATGGAAAAGATTGAAAAATTGGTGTGAATAAATTCCTGCTCAGAAGTGACTGGGCAAGGGAGTTCTTGACCGTTCAAAAAAGGCATGCTATAAGAGGTCCCTCAAAGGGCGATTAGCTCAGTTGGATAGAGCGCTGGTCTCCGGAACCAGAGGTCGCGCGTTCGAATCGCGCATCGCCCACCATAAGGTAAATCAAGGGGTTACGCCGAAAAGCGTAGCCCCTTTTTTGTGGGCGGTGGGACGTTTTGAATTTTCTGAGTTCCGATCTTTTTCCATATCTCGTGTTCAGATTTTGCCTGGTCTATTTTTCCTGATATACCCTTTCCCCCGAAGCGGTGCTAGTCGAAGACGGAAGTCATCTGAGAGGAATTCACTTTTTGGATGGTGTCCGGATCCCACACCGGGTGATTGTCTTTGTCCATAATACGTGCCCGCACCCCTTCCAGATAATCCGGATGATGGATCATAAACCGGGCAGCTTTGCTTTCCGTATGAAACACCTGGCCCAAAGACCCGCCCTCGTTGTGACGCAACAGTCTCAGCGTAAGCACCAAGGCTGTCGGGGATCGCTCGGAAATCCGGTGCATCAAATGGCCGCGTCTCTCCACGATTACATCCGGAAGTTTTGGGCTGTCAAGCATCGGTATTGTCCTTACAACAGAATGAATGTCCCTTGATACATCCTGGAATCGTTTGAAGACGATCCGAATGGATCGCGAATCACCAACATGCCGCCGGGCAATTCTCAGGAGGAAGTAACGGCTTTTTGATATCTTTTCATGACCTCGCGAAATATAATCAACTTCTGAACGTCCTGTGTCCCCTCACCCAGGGATGCCGCCCATGCGTCCATTGGGAACTTGTGAATGGGGTGCTCGAACATGACGGATGCCCCACCGAAGAGGTCGGCGGCCCAGGTGGTTACCTCCCTGGCGACCATGACCGCCAGATATTTCGCCATGGACGCCTCCAGTCGAAAATCCCCACTCATGTCCATGGCCCAACAGGCCTTCCAGAGCATAAGTCTGGCGGATTCAATTTTGGTATAGAGATCCGCAATTTCGAATTCCTTTGCCTGAAATTCTACAATGGGTCTCCCGAATATCTTTCTTCTTCGGGCATGATCCAGAGCTGTTTCAAAAGCACCCAAGGCTGTTCCCAGCGTGAGCGCGCTGATGGAGACCCGGCTGTGGGTGAAAATGGATAACACCTGTTGAAGTCCACGGCC